>PCSG01000340.1:0-20021 GCA_002772195.1 Desulfobacterales bacterium CG23_combo_of_CG06-09_8_20_14_all_51_8
GGGGAATACAGCCTATATCCGGCCGGTGTATATCCGCCAGGTGATCAAAACTCTCAAAGCCGCCGGCGCCTTCCCTTTTCTCACCGATGCCAACACCCTGTACGCCGGAGCCCGGGGAGACGCGCCCCATCATCTGGTCACCGCCATTCAAAACGGTTTCGCCTTTTCCGTCATCGACGCCCCGATGATCATTGCCGACGGACTCCGGGGACGGACGGAAACCGCAGTCACCATCAATCAAAAACAGTTCAAAAAAGTCTATATCGGAACGGAAATCGTCAACGCGGACGCTCTTGTTTCTGTAGCCCATTTCAAGGGGCATGAACTGTCCGGCTATGGCGGCGCCATTAAAAATATCGGCATGGGCTGCGCGTCACGGCGGGGCAAAATGGACCAGCATTCAGATGTCGCGCCCAAAGTGAAAAAGAAAAAATGCATCGGCTGCGGGGAATGCGTTCTGCATTGTTCTCAGAAGGCCATCCGGCTGGTGGAGCAAAAAGCCGACATTGATCCGAAAAAATGCATCGGCTGCGGGGAATGCATTATTGTCTGTGCGAATGAGGCCGTTCAAATTCAGTGGAACCAGTCGGTGCCGGTTTTTCTGGAAAGAATGGTGGAATATGCCGCCGGCGTTCTATCCTCAAAAACAGGAAAATCCCTGTTTATCAATTTCATCAACAACGTGTCCCCGGGATGCGACTGTCTGCCTTTCAACGACGCATCCCTTGTCCGGGACATCGGCGTGGTGGCCTCCACCGACCCTGTGGCCATCGACCAGGCCAGCGTGGATCTAGTTAACCGCGAACCGGCTGTGGGCTATACCTGCCTGACCACCAACACCGGGCCGGGGGAGGATAAGTTCAGGGGGGTTTACCCGAATATCGACTGGGAACATCAACTGGTTTACGCTGAAAATCTGGGCCTGGGTTCCAGAACCTATGACCTGATTTCCATCGACTGAAGCCGGTATCCCAGAAATTTGAACATTATGAATCGTTTTTCCCTTTTTTCTGAATCTTGGACCAGGTATCCCGCAAGGTAACGATCCGGTTGAACACGGGCTTGCCCGGCGACGAATCCCGGGTGTCCACGCAGAAATACCCCAGCCGCTCAAACTGACAGCGGAATCCCGGAGCGGCCGTTTTCAGAAACGGTTCAACTTTACAGCGGGTCAGGACCTCAACGGATTTGGGATTTAAAACAGATTCAAAATCCTCTTCAGCCCCCGGATTTTCAACAGAGAAAAGAGCGTCGTAAAGACGGACTTCCGCATCAATGGCATGACGGGCCGATACCCAGTGAAGGGTGGATTTTACCTTCCGGCCATCGGGCGCGTCTCCGCCCCGGGTGGCAGGATCATAGGTGCAGCGCAATTCCAAAATATTTCCATTTCCATCCTTGATGACATCTGTACAGGTCACCAAATACGCATATCGCAGCCGAACTTCCCTGCCCGGCGCCAGGCGGTAAAATTTTTTGGGCGGGTCTTCCATAAAGTCTTCCCGCTCAATATAAAAAACTTTTGAAAACGGAATTTCCCGGGTCCCCATGCCGGCATCTTCCGGATTGTTGACGGCGGAAAGGGTTTCGGTCTGGTCTTCCGGATAATTTTCAATCACCACCCGAAGCGGGTTTAACACCGCCATGACCCGATGCGCCTTTTTATTCAGCTCTTCCCGGATGCAGTATTCCAGCAGGGCAAAATCCACAGTGCTGTCTCTCCGGGCCACGCCGATACGTTCGCAGAAATTCCGGATGGCCTCCGGAGGGCACCCGCGCCGGCGGAGCCCTGAAATGGTGGGCATTCTCGGATCATCCCAGCCGGATACATGGTTTTTCGCAACCAGGGTAATGAGCTTTCGTTTACTCAGCACGGTATAGTTCAGATTCAACCGCGCGAATTCGATCTGCTGCGGATGATACGCGTTCAGAGCATCTAGTATCCAGTCATAGAGTTCCCGGTTGTTTTCAAATTCCAGAGTACAGATGGAATGGGTGATGCCTTCGATGGAATCCGACAGGCAATGGGCAAAATCGTACATGGGATAAATACACCAGAGACCTTCTGTCCGATGGTGAGGCTGTTTGCGGATGCGATACAGGGCCGGGTCCCGCATGACGATATTGGGAGCGGCCATATCGATCTTTGCGCGCAGTACGCAGGCCCCTTCACCGAAATCGCCGGTTTTCATTTTCTCAAACAAGTCCAGATTTTCCGCCGCTGTCCGGTTCCGGTACGGGCTGTCCGTCCCTGGTTCTTTCAGGGTGCCCCGGTTTTGCCGGATCTCATCAGGGCTCTGGCTGTCCACATAGGCTTTGCCCATTTTGATCAGGGCTATCGCATAATCAAACAGCCGGTCAAAATAATCGGACGTGAAATACAGATGCCGGTCCCAGTCAAACCCCAGCCATCTCAAATCCGCCTGGATGGCGTTGACAAATTCGATATTTTCCTTTCCCGGATTCGTGTCATCAAATCGCAGATGACAGGTCCCGCCGTATTCTCCGGCAAGTCCGAAATTCAGGCAGATGGATTTTGCATGACCGATATGCAGGTAGCCGTTGGGCTCCGGCGGAAACCGGGTGACAACGCGGCCATCGTATTTGCCCGTCCGCAGATCTTCTTCAATGACATGACGGATAAAATTGGGGGGAACCGTGCGTTCCTTTGCTTCCATGGAATTGTCGGGGATATCTGAATCTGCCATTTGTAAGGCCTTCTCCTTCATTTAAATCATTGTTCAACGGTCGCCGGGGTTCTGTCTATCATACCTTTTAAATAGGAAACAATCATTTCCTTTGCAATCGGGCCGGCTGCGCTGGATCCATGCAGGCCATGCTCCACCAGAACACAAACAGCGATTTGGGGATGATCGGTGGGGGCGTATCCCACAAACCAGGCATGGGAATCATAGGAAAGCCCATCTTTCCTTTTTTTACCTTCTTTCTCAGTTTTGCGGCTCACCACCTGAGCGGTCCCGGTTTTGCCGCTGATATCGATTGCATTATCATAGACATACGACCGGGCCGTGCCATGACTGTTGTGGACCACTCCCCACAGTCCTTTCCGGACAAGATCCAGATTATGCCGACTCACCGGAAGCCTCCCGACGATTTCCCTGCCATTGGTTTTGACGATTTTCCCTTCCACGGTTTGAATGGATTTCAAAATTCGGGGCCTGAACAAGGTGCCGCCGTTTGCCACCGCACCATATAAGACCGCCATCTGAAGCGGTGTTACCAGGTTATACCCCTGGCCGATGGCAATGGAAAGGTTTTCGCCGCCCTGCCATGAAACGCCCGTACATTTTTTTTTCCATGCGGCCGTGGGAATCAGGCCGGGAGATTCCCGGTCCAGACCGATGCCGGTTGCAGATCCCAGCCCGCAGTTTTTGGCATACCAGGCCAAGCGGTCCACACCAAGTTTTTTACCGGCGTGATAAAAAAACACATCACAGGACCGGGTCAGGGCATCCACCACATGGAGTCTGCCATGGCCCCCTTCTTTCCAACATCTGTATACCCGGTTGCCGTATTCATAGCTTCCCGGGCAGTAAAACGTTGTATTTTCATCAATCACGCCCTCTTCCAGGGCTGCAATGGCCGTCACGATTTTGTATGTGGAGGCCGGCGGGTATTCTCCCTGCAACACCTTGTTCATCATCGGGCGATCCGGATCTGAAACAAGAGATTGCCACTGGTCCGAAGTGATGCCATTGACAAAACTATTCTGATTAAAAGCCGGGCTGCTGACCATGGCCAGAATTTCCCCGGAAAATGGATCCAGCGCAACAACCGCCCCTGCCTGATCTTTAAGAAGGGCCTGGGTTTTGGCCTGGAGATCGTAATCCAGGGTCAGAAATATATTGTGCCCGGGTTCCGGTTCCACAGTGTCCAGCACCTCCACGATCTGACCGTTGGCATTGACCTGGACGATACGACCCCCGGGAATACCGCTTAAATCGGTATCATAGGCTTTTTCAACCCCGTATCTCCCGATAAAATCGCCGCTTTCCTTGCGCCGGTATTGCCCGCTTTCCACTTCTTCTGCATTGATTTCTCCGAGGTATCCGATCAGATGAGCGGACAGGCCATCATAGATGTAATTTCTGACGGCATTCGTTTCAATAACGACTCCCGGGAGTTCAAACCGGTGAGCGGAGATGACCCCCAGCGCATCGCGGCCGATATCTTTCTTCAAAAGCATTGGCCGGTATCCGTATCCGAATCGGGTATCCTGGCATTTTTCGGCGATATCGTCCGCAAATTCCGGCACCAGGGCCGAAAGCCTTTCCAGCGTCTGATGCATAGGTTTGGCGTCATAGGGAATAATGTTTAAATCAAAGGACGGCCGATTTTCCACAAGCAGTTTGCCGTTCCGGTCGAAAATCAATCCCCGTGATGAATTCACCCGCTGGATGCGGATACAGTTATTTTTTGACAGATTAAAATAGTACTCCCCCCGTATGACCTGGAGGTAAAACAAACGTCCGAGCAATATCCCGAAAGCCACTAAAACCAGCAGCATCATTCTGGACAGTCGATTTTTATACCAATCGCTGTCAACATTTAAGAAATACTTGTGAATATTTTTTCCAGGTCCCATGAATCCCTAAAATGCACGGCTGCAAATCAGCTTGAAAACCGTTTAAATCTTTTCTTTCAAACCACCGATAATAAATTTATCAATCCCGTTAAACATAGAATTAAATGCAAAATACAGCAGCGGGCTGGAAACCAGCGCCCACATCAGTTGGGTCGCCAAAACCGCAATCGCATCAAAAGACAAATGGACAGACCATGCCTGCAGGGAAATTACCAGCCCGAAAATCAGGTTTTCGATAAGAACCGACAACACAATGACGATCTGAAACAACACTGTCTCTTTAAAATGAAAATAAACCGTCACCTTCCGAAAGTTCGCAAGGATCAAAATGTAAGTGATCAGATAAACGCCCACGCTGCCGCCGGAAAGCAGATCCATCAGACTTCCGGATATTAAAATCACGGGCAGTCTTCCGATACTGGACCGGAAAAGAGTCAAGAACACCACAAAAGGGATCAAAAGGTCATACTGTGCAAATAATCGTGGAAAGACCGGCAACAGCGTGGTCTGGACCGTGGCCAGCAGCAGGGAAACAATAAAATAAACCAGAAAATGCATCCGTCACTCTCAAGATTCAGGGACCGGAGGGCTTAAAATAATAAGGACTTCCTCGAGCGTTGTAAAATCCACATAAGGGGCGAGCTCAACCTCCTGAAAAAGCCCTGAGTTTCGGCGAATAATACTGGAGACAGAGCCGATGCGAAGGCCCTTGGGATAGATACCATCAAATCCGGATGTCACCACGGTATCGCCGATTTTAATATCGAACTTTCGCAGGGCGTAATCAAACCGGCAAAGTTCCCGGGCCATGCCCTGGGCAAGCCCCCGTGCCCGGGTGCGCTGCACCAGAGCATCCACGGAACTGTTTCGGTCGATGATTAAAAGAACCTTTGCACTCCCTGCCGACGCCGCCAGGACACACCCTACAATGCCCTCAGGGACCACCACCGGGCAGCCGGTCACGACGCCATGGTCTGTTCCCTTGCTGATGATAATAGTTTTGTACCAGGGAGACACATCTTTGGCGATGACGCGGGCAGCCTCCAAGACAAACGGGCTCTGCCGCTGAAGGTTTACAAATGCCACGAGGCGGTCATTGGCAAGTTCCATTTCCCGGCATTGATTATTTTTTTCACTGGCCCGGGCCAGCTTTTTCTTCAATTCTTCATTTTCCCGGGCCACCGAAATCAAAAAAAAATAGTGACTCCATACATCGTCCATGGCCTTCATGGTTACGGAAACCGCCGTCTGAAAAGGGGAGACACAAAATAATGCCGCGCGGGTCGCGGCATCTCCCACCGATGCATGGCGCAGGTAGGCAAAAGAAAAAACGATCAGATAAAGGGCAATCAGGACAGCCGCCCCGGCCGCCACCATTGCTTTTTTTGAAAACATGATTTAGTCGATAACAACCTGTCGCAGGATATCAATATTATCCAGGGTCATTCCGGAACCCAGGGCCACGGTTGACAAAGGATCATCCGCCACCTTCACTGGGATGCCGGTTTCTTCCCGAAGCAATTTATCCAGATTTTTCAGCAAAGCCCCCCCGCCGGTGAGAACAATCCCGCGATCCACGATATCCGCCGCAAGCTCGGGAGGGGTCTGCTCCAGGGCGATTTTCGTAATTTCAACAATGGCGTCAATCTGCTCGGAAATCGCCACCCGGATTTCTTCCGAGTCAATGGCAAGAATCTTGGGGATGCCGGATACCAGATCCCGGCCCTTCACTTCAATGCTTTCGTAATTTTCGGAATCCGGATAAGCGTTGCCGATGGTGGTTTTAATGATTTCCGCGCTTCGTTCACCGATGAGAAGATTATATTTGCGTTTTATATACTGCATGATGGCGGTATCCATTTTATCGCCGGCAACCCGCAGGGAGCGGCTGTAAACAATACCGGCCAAGGAGATGACGGCGACTTCGGTTGTCCCGCCGCCGATATCCACCACCAGATTACAGGTCGGTTCTGTAATGGGAAGACCGGCGCCGATGGCTGCGGCCATGGGCTCTTCGATAAGAAACACTTCCCTGGATCCGGCGGAGATCGCAGCCTCCCTGACCGCCCGTTTTTCAACAGGCGTTATGCCGGTGGGCACGGCGATCACCGTGCGGGGCCTGACAAATGACCGCCGGTTATGGACCTGATGGATAAAATGCCGGATCATGGCCTCGGTGACATCAAAATCAGCAATCACCCCGTCCCGCATGGGCCGAATGGCGATGATATTTCCCGGTGTGCGTCCAAGCATTTTTTTTGCTTCAATACCGACCGCCAGCACCTTGTTTTTCGAACGATTATCAGTTCTTACAGCCACAACAGACGGCTCCCGCAGGACAATCCCTTTGCCTTTGACATACACAAGAGTATTGGCGGTCCCGAGATCAATGGCAAGATCATTTGAAAATGCGCCAAGCAACGAATCAAAAAACAAAACTTTGCCTCCTAACCCAGAACAATTAAAATGTATCTGATAATTTATTTCCGATTTTCCAGTAATCGGGAGTCGAGAACTCCAATATAAAAAAATAAAGTATAAGACTACCAGATACAATATGCCATTACAAGAATAAAATCCCTGGCGCATGCGCCAAAATCTCGCCGGTCGTTATTGAAATTGCTTCATCACCTCATCGTGAATCAACGGCCTGAAAGCTCTAATCTGTTCATTGGATCGGGAGGGGTGGACGCGATTTGTCAACAGAATCAAGATTATCTGCTTGTCAAGATCCATCCAGAAGGATGTACCGGTAAATCCAAGGTGTCCCACCGTGGCATCGGGGGTAAAAAATTTCCCGCTGCTGGAACCGGCCCGGGAAGGCATGTCAAACCCCAGGGCGCGATCGCTTCCAGGGCTTTTTTGCAGGAACAACCGAACCAGTTTTGGCTGGAAAAGCTGTTTTGAAGGATCTCCATGAAAATTTTTTAATAATTCATGCAAAATGACATGGACCGAACCGGCGGTCCCAAAAAGACCTGCATGGCCGGCCACCCCGCCCAGGACATAGGCATTGTCATCATGAACCCGCCCGATTAAAAGCATCCGCCGCCAGGGACAGAATTCGGTGGCGGCGTAGCTTTTTTCTATAATGCACCGATCATGACCGATAAAAAATAAATTTTGAATCCCCAGCGGATCATATATTCTTGCCCTGACAAAATCATTAAGGGACAACCCGGCCACCTTTTCGATGACCCATTCAAGAATCATAAATCCGATATCACTGTACCTTGTTTTTTCACCGATTGCCGACATCAGAGATTCGGCCAGGATCAGGTTTTTTAAGGCAGGTTTTCTCCGGTCAAAGGGAAAGCGACTGATTGTCTGATAATAGGGACGGTAATCCGGCAAACCGGAGGTGTGGTCCAGGAGATGACGAATTTGAATATCCGCTTTTGACGAAGCGGCAAAATCAGGTATGATCGCGGCAAGGGTCTGATCCAGGCAAATCCTGCCTTCCTGGGTCAGTATCATCACGGCCAGGGTGGTCGCCAAGGGTTTTGTCAGGGATGCCAGATCAAAGACGGTGTCCCGGGTCACCGCCTCGCCCGTGTAAATATTTGCCCGTCCGTAGGCCTTGTCAAAAACTATATTACCGGCATGAGAAACTAAAAGGTGGGCTCCGGGGAAAATATTTTCGGCCACCGCCGCGTGCATGAGCCTGTCCGCAGACTTCATCTTCATCATATCCATGGCTGGAAAAACGCCATCGCCACCGGAAGTTCATCATAAAAAAGGAGATTGTGCGAATTGAAGCGCACCAACCGCCGAGTCAAAAGAAGCAGGAAGGCCCAGAGGGAGCGTCAGATTGGGTTCATCGTGGCCGAAATTGAAACCGGCCAGAATGGGGATGGCTTCCGTTCTGAAAACATCTGCAAAAACCGCATCCACCTGCTCCGGATCCCCGCATCCTTTAAATGATCCCAGCAGAATACCCGCGACCCGCTCAAAACACCCCGCCATTTTCATTTGCGTCAGCATGCGGTCGATGTGGTAGGGAGATTCGCCGACATCTTCAAGCAGCAGCATCCGGCCTGAAAAATCCGGTTCAAACGGCGTGCCCACCAGATGACACAATGTCGTCAGATTTCCGCCTGCTATGACCCCCGATGCCTGACCGGCATAAACGGTCCGCGGGTTTTCCGGAACCACCGATAAAACCGAATTGGCGAAAAGAACGTCCTGCAATGACTGCTTTGTCTTTTCCGAGGCTGCGGCAAGGGATTCGATCATCGGACCATGCAGGGAGACCAGCCCGCATTTGACGAAAAAGGTATTCAGCAGAGCGGTGATATCGCTGCATCCGATAAACACTTTGGGATTTGCAGAAATGGCGCCATAATCAATCCGGGAAAGAATGCGAAGTGACCCGTAACCGCCCCTCGCGCAAATAATGCCTTTGACGGCGGGGTCCGCAAACATGGCGTTGAGCATGTCTGCACGATGACTGTCAGAACCGGCAAGATATCCGTTTCGATCATAGATGGTTTCCGGAACAATGGGTCCCAGTCCCATTTCCTCTAAAACCGTCAGGCCCTTGATAAATTTACCCTGATCAAACGGGCTGGCGGGGGCCACAACGCCGATGGCGTCTCCGGGAAAAAGCCGGGGAGGCTGACTGATATGAATTTTGGGAAACGGCATGGCGTTAGAAAAGGGTCTTCTTACCAGAGACTTTCACCGAAATCGGCGCTTCTGGAAGCAAAAGCGGTTTCGGGATATTTGAAAAATGCGCCCTTAATTGATTTCAGGATCCATCTGACGCAGAAGGTAGGTGAAAATCTCGTTTTTGACGGTTTTATCCAGGTTCAGAAATGAAACCCCGATATCATAATGCCGGGAATCTAGAATTTCAACCCGGACCACTGTTCCGATGATCACAAACGAAGATTGATTCTGACCCATGGGAATGGAAAGTTCGACTTTGACGCCGAATTCCAGAAGTATTTCACTTTCAAAAAGGATGCCGGCCATGCTGATGTTTTTAGCGCTTGCCGCAAATCCCTGAAGCTCTTCATCATTCCCGATCTGACGGATATGAAGGTGTTTGTCAAAATCAAAGCGGATATAGCGCCGTTTATTTTGGGAATACACCGCCACATTGTTTTTCCCAAATTCCTTTGCCCGGTAAAGTGCTCTGTCGGCATATTTTAAAAGGTCATTCTCGCTCTGGGCGTCAATGGGATAACTGGCCAGCCCGCCGCTGATGGTGGGCTGAATCTGCTTGTCTTCATAGGAGAGATTCAGGGCTTCCACTTTTTTGCGGATGCGTTCGGCCAGAATCAGGGCTTCGACCTTTCCGGTCTGCGGCAGAATAACGACAAACTCCTCCCCCCCGTACCTGGCTGCGGTATCCTCGGCTCTGATCTCAGTTTTTATAATTCCGCCCACATCCGCCAGCACCAGATCGCCGGCAAGATGACCGAACATGTCATTGACGCTTTTAAAGTCGTCCAGATCAAAAAAAAGAACCGAAAGCTCACTGTCATAACGCCGGGCCCGGGCAAATTCACGAGTGAATGTTTCTTCAAATGAACTCCGTGTATGCAGCCGGGTCAAACTATCGTATTTCAGAGATTTGAGATGGTTTTCAAAGACACGGATTTCAACAAAAACCGGATTTTTCAAAATCTTATCAACGGAACAGAGGTAATCACAAATGGCGGTTCGAAGATTCACGGGCCGATTTAATGCGCCCATCATCTGCCTGCGATGGACAAGAATGGCCTGCCAGGTATTTTCAGCCATATCCGGATCCAGATCCAGATGGGTCAGGACCTTGAAAAAAATCGAATAGGCCTGTTTGCCGCCACTTTGCATGATGACTTGTAATGCCTCGATTAATTCATCATCATCCTCTGCATGATCATACACACATTGTAATATGGCTTCCCGAATTCTTTTCATCTTTTTTCCTGAAAATATTAAGGATGCAATCGCCTTGGCATGGGAGAGGACGGAAATTCTGATGGCCGCGAATGACGTAAAACATCAATCAAACAATGTTTCGATCAGCAATCACAGTTTACATGAAATTAAAAGTTTATCTAAGGCAGGATGAATTGTCAACAGGGATCGACCTTACTTTTTTTCAGCTTTAAGTTTTTTTTCAAGAGACGCCTTGATGAATTCCCTGAATAACGGGTGGGGATTCATGGGCCGGGATTTAAATTCCGGGTGGAACTGGCATCCGAGAAACCAGGGGTGATTTTTGAGTTCAACGATTTCGACCAGGTCTTCCCGGGGTGACAGGCCGGTAATCACCAGGCCGCACTGCTCCAGTTTTTCCCGGAAAGCATTGTTGAATTCATATCGGTGGCGATGGCGTTCGGAAATTTTTCCCATTTGATACGCGGCATAGGCAAAAGAATCCTTTTTTACCAGCTTGCACGGATAGGCCCCCAGCCGCATGGTGCCGCCCTTTTCAGAGTTGTCATCCCTTTTCTGAACCGTCTGGGTCTTTTCATCAAACCATTCCCGCATTAAATAGATGACCGGAGACGGGGTGTCCGGGTCAAACTCCGAACTGTGGGCATCGGGGATATCGGCGACATGGCGCGCGAATTCAACCACCGCCAGCTGCATGCCCAGGCAGATGCCGAAATACGGAACCAGATTCTCCCTGGCGTACTGGACAGCCAGAATCTTTCCTTCCACGCCCCGGGACCCGAAACCGCCGGGCACCAGAATGCCGTCGGCTTCTGAAAGCATCTGCGGATAATTATCCTTCACCAGCGTGCTGGAATCAATAAACAAAAGGTCGACTTTGCTGTTATTTTCAACCCCGCCATGAAACAACGCTTCGTTCAAGCTTTTATAGGATTCGGTGAGATCGGTATATTTGCCGACCACCGCAATTTTTACCGCGCGGGCCGGATTGTGGACCCGATCGATCAGCCGCCGCCAGGGCTCCAGCCGGGGAGAGCCGGTCCATACATTTAATAACTCCAGTATTTTTTGATCCAGCCCTTCTTCGTGGAAGTTCAGCGGAACCTCATAGATACATGCCACATCAATGGCCGTAATGACCGCCTCCTTGCTGACATTGCAAAACAGGGCGATTTTCGCCTTGATGTCGTCGGCCAGCAACCGGGCCGTCCGGCACAGCAGGATATCCGGTTGAATGCCGATGCTCCTTAGTTCCTTGACACTGTGCTGGGTGGGCTTGGTCTTGACTTCTCCGGCAGTCGAAATGTACGGCACATAGGTCAGATGGATGTAGAGAACATTTTCCCTGCCCACGTCAAACTGGAACTGCCGGATGGCCTCCAGAAACGGAAGGCTTTCAATATCACCGATGGTGCCTCCGATTTCCACAATCATGATATCCATGTCGCCGGCGCCCCGAAGGATACAACTTTTTATTTCATCGGTTATATGAGGGATCACCTGGACTGTGCCGCCCAGGTAATCCCCTCTGCGTTCTTTGGTGATGACCGTATTGTATATTTTCCCGGTGGTAAAATTGTGGTCCGCAGTCAGCCGGACATTCACAAACCGTTCATAATGTCCCAGGTCCAGATCGGTTTCCGTGCCGTCGTCCGTGACAAACACTTCGCCATGCTGAAACGGGTTCATGGTGCCGGGATCCACATTAATATAGGGATCGAGTTTTAAAAAGGTCACTTTCAGGCCCCTGCTTTCGAGAAGCGCCCCGATGGAGGCCGCAGCCAGGCCTTTTCCCAGAGATGAAAGCACCCCGCCGGTCACAAATATGAATTTTGTCTTTCCCGTCATTGATTCGTCCTTCAAAATTTTGATCGATAAAATGGGCTATTCAAAAATTTTTTTAAATTCTTCAATCTGATGCGAAATGTCATTCCGGTCCTCTGCCTTTTTTTCCTCATGCACGAGGGGCGTAAAGGTTCTTTTCAACCGAGCCATATCAAAAAGATCCCTGGAAAAGGAAGGGTCCGTTGAAACCCGCTGGACCCGGATGTCCTGGACCAGACGCCGGCCTTCAAAAAATTCGATCCGGGAAGGATACCAGGTGAGGTAATGGCTTTGCCAGTCCTTGTATAAAATTTCCTTTTGTTCCCGAACGCCGTCGCTGCCGGCGGCGGCTTCAAAAATCCAGCGGACGGGACGGAAAGTATCTTTGGCCACCCAAAGCTGCGGGACGGATTCATCCGGATAATCCGCTCCCATGACATAGCAGATGACGCCCTGGTAACGCCCCAGACTGGTCACGGAAAAATTAATGCCCAGGCTCTCAAGTTTTTCCACCAGCTGTTTTCGGTCCCGGTAAACAAAAATATCCTTGTAATGATCTGTCCATCCTTCGGTTTCGGATATTATCCGGCCGTCAACAATGATCAGCGCCTCGTCTGAAGAAGCGACATGAATGCGCTCAAAACCGTCTGCTCGGATATCCGCACGAAATTCTCCGGGAATACGATATCTGACGTGTTGCTCATGGTCGGCGGTCATGGAGTCGACTTTCGGATCAAAATACGACACCGTCTGGAAAACTTCCAACAGATTCGGAAGATTATTTTTTTCGATCATCAGCTGAAGGGCATGTTCCCCTTTCAGAACGTCGGCGTCCGCCGGGGAAAAAATACCTGATAAAAAACACGCGCAAACCAGAATAAGACGGATAAAACCGTCTTTTCGGCTATCGGATGAAAACATTTTCCGACATCCGGGCGCTTTTCCCAAGTTCTTCCTCAATGCGCATGAGCTGATTGTATTTTGAAACCCGGTCGCTTCGGGACATGGAGCCGGTTTTGATCTGGCCGCCGCAGACCCCCACCACGAAATCTGAGATAAAATTGTCTTCGGTTTCACCGGACCGATGGGAAATGACCGTCGTATATCCGGCCTGTTTTGCCATTTCAATGGCCGCGAGCGTTTCCGTGACGGTCCCGATCTGATTTAATTTGATTAGAATAGAGTTGGCGAGCCCATCCGAAATCCCTTTTCCGAAAATCTCCGGATTGGTGACAAAGACATCATCCCCCACCAGCTGGACAAACCGCCCCAGCTTTTCCGTGAGGAGAACCCAGTTTTCCCAGTCCTGCTCGGCCAGCCCGTCTTCAATGGAATACAGGGGATATTTGTCAATCAAAACCTGGTAATAATCAATCATTTCTTTTGACGTCAGCTTTTTGTTTTCCGATGCCAGAACATATTTCCCGTCCACATAGAATTCACTGGCCGCCGCGTCAATGGCCAGGCCGATATCTTCACCCGGTTTATATCCGGCCGCTGCAATGGCATCCATAATAAACTGGATGGCCTGTTCATTGGATGAAAAATCAGGGGCAAACCCGCCTTCATCACCGACGGCCGTGCTCAAACCCTTTTCTTTGAGCAGACGCTTTAAACTGTGAAAGGTTTCCGCTCCCATGCGAACGGCTTCGGTGACGGTTTTGGCGCCGATAGGAATAATCATGAATTCCTGGATATCCAGACGGTTCGCCGCATGGGCTCCGCCATTGATGATGTTCATCATGGGCATGGGAAGAAAACGGGCGCTCAATCCGCCCAGATACCGATATAACGGCAGGGCATAGGCATCGGCCGCAGCCCTGGCCGCCGCCATGGAAACTCCGAGAATGGCATTGGCGCCGAGTTTTGACTTATTGGGGGTCCCGTCCAGTTCAATCATCGCCTGATCCAGCATAAACTGATCGGCGGCGTCCATCCCGCAGATATGGGGCGCGATGATCGTTTTGACGTTTTCAACTGCTTTTTGAACGCCTTTGCCCATATACCGGTTTTTGTCCCCATCCCTGAGTTCAAGAGCTTCCCGGGTTCCCGTGGAGGCGCCTGAAGGGACCGCAGCCCGGCCCCGGCCCCCGCTGGCCAGCGTGACTTCCACTTCAATCGTCGGGTTTCCCCGGGAATCCAGAATTTCTCTGGCGGTGACATCATAGATATCGGTCATTGAACCCTCCCTATCGAAAATGTTATTAAATTGCGGTTGGCTTAAAATTTTGGATGATCTTGACAAAAATTAAGCGGATGATACGCTTAATCCAAAATCGTGTCAAGCAATCGCAGGCCTTATAGAATATATGGAAAAAAACAGTCTTTACGCATCCGCCCATCTTGTGGTGGCGGCCATCCGGATCCATGAACACCGGCACGGGGGCCCACCGACCATAGAGCATATCTGCGACACCCTTTCCATTTCCCCGGAGGAAGGAAACCGCCTGTGCCATAAATTAAGCAGCCTGGAAATCATCGAAGCGCTGGAAAAATCCGGAGAAACCCGCGTGTTTATCAAAAACCACCTGAATATTGAAAAAATCCCGAGTCAAGCTGAAACCAGAACCCTGCGGGCGGAACTGGATGAATTCAAAAAATCCCGTGAGGCCCAGATCCAAAAAATTAAGTCCATTCAGTCCGAACAGGCCGAGAAAAAGAAAAAACTTCATGAAGAACTTGAACAAAGACTCAAGGCCATCATAAAAAATTAGCCATGCGGCTCCGCAACAAACGATGAATTGGAAAGTTCGGCGATAAACCGGCTGGCCAAATTGTACTGGCCCTTCCGGTAACCCGCCGAAGAAATGTATAGATACTGTTCGGCCCGGGTCATGGCCACGTACATGAGCCGCCGCTCCTCCTGGATTTCCGCTTCAGACTCTTTTGACTTCCAGTGGGGCAGCAGGTTCTCCTCGCATCCCGCCACAAACACGACACAAAACTCCAGACCCTTACTGGCATGCATGGTGGACAGGCTGACCCCGGTTTCCGCATCATCCCCCTCTTCCTTGTCTTCCCGCACCAGAGAGGCGTCTTCCAGGTAGTCCAGGAGGGTTTCGAATTGAGACGCCGAATAAATGAGCTGATCCAGGTTTTCCTCACGGGCCGTGAAATCACTGGCTGAGGCTGAATATTTCTGCAGATAGTCCCGGTAACCGGTGTGATCCAGAACTTCCCGCACAGCGGCATCCGGAGCTTTTGTCTTTATCTGATCCAGCAGGTCCATCAGGCTTTTTAACGCCCGGTAAATTTTATCGGAAAGGATCGTATCTTCCAGCGCCTTGCGCACGGCATCCTGAAGGCTCATATCACCGGCGCGCGTCTGGTTGATTTTTTTCAGCACGCCCGGGCCGATGCCGCGTTTGGGGATATTGAGAATACGATCAAAGGCCGCGTCGTCTTTTTCAAACACCGCCGCCGTCAGATAGCAGGTAATATCCAAAATTTCCTTGCGTTCAAAAAAACCCTTGGACCCCAGCATTTTATAGGGAATATCGGCCGACCGAAACGCCTTTTCAAAACACAGGGAACAAAATTTGGTGCGGTACAGAACCGCCATTTTTTCAAGTTTGATCCCCGCATCCCTGAGAATGGCGACTTTGCGGGCCACCCACCCGGCTTCTTCTTCATCGCTGTAAAAGTTATGCACTTCGATGACGCCGCCGGTTTTTTGCGAATAACACGATTTGTCCACCCGTTTTTGATTAAACCGGATTAGGTCATTGGCGGTTTGAACAATCTCTTCCGATGACCGGTAATTCTGCTCCAGCCGGAAAATCCGGGCCCCGTCATAATTATCAGTGAACTGAAGAAAATGATCCACATTGCTGCCCCGGAATCCGTAAATCGCCTGCCAGTCATCGCCCACGCAAAAAAGATTGTAACCCTCCAGCAACAGGCGGGTCAGATCTTCCTGAAGATTGTTGGTATCCTGGTATTCATCCACCAGCACATAGGAAAACATGCGCTGGTACTGACGCCGGATTTCCGCATAATCCCGGAGCAGATTCCGCGTCATCAACAAAATATTGTCGAAATCCACGGCGTTTTTTTCCTTCAGGGCGGCTTCATAAAAATTATAAATGTCATGGAGATGAATGCCCGGCATCCGAGGCTGAGCATCCAGATACCGCCCGGGATTCCCGTTATTCTTGGCATTGGAAAGATGAAACCGGACGGAAAACAAATGCTTTTTATCAATATTCAGTTTCAGCAGAATTTCCTTGAGGATTTTCTGCTGCTGATAATCGGAATAAATCTGCACCGGGGCATTAAATCCCAATAAGTGACAATGCTGTTTAAAAATTTTAAAACACGCGGAGTGAAATGTCCGGACCCAGGGAAACCGCTCCAGAGAAAGGCCCGTCAGCCGGACCAGCCGGGATTTCATTTCTCCGGCCGCTTTGTTGGTGAATGTGATGGCCAGAATCGTTTCCGGAACATATCCCTGATCGATCAGATAGGCGATCTTAGCGGTAAGGGTCCGGGTTTTTCCGGATCCGGCCCCTGCCACCACGAGGGCCGGTCCGATATGTTCCACCGCCGCCTTCTGAGCCGGCGACAGCTCCATGGCTAATTTCGGATGCGTCATATGTCTATCCTGTCTGGAAGCCTGTCTTTTTTTTTACACATCTCATTCTGTAGATGTGGCAAGGTATACACCCCGGACATAGAGGTCAACAGGAAAATACTTCTTAGCTTCTTATATGATGACAAATGATTTTAACTAAGATATCGTCTACCGTATTTATCAACATACTTATTATGTTGATAATCTTCACGTCCTATTTCAACTTTGTATTACTCCATCTTAAAAAGCTGAATGAAACCTCAATCTTCAAAGATCATATTCCCCATAATTACTTTTTTTCTTTATTTTTCATATCATTTTTGGAATATGTTGGTAAAAGCAATTAGCGCTTGTTTAGGTAACCATCCCGTTATTGTTTGAGAAATCTCTTCGGATTTATCATAATGAGTATCCAGTAAATTATAAATTTTTCTGGTTATCCACTTCGGTTAAGAAAAAAAATGTTGATGAGACCCCATCTCCATGACCCGGAATCCAGAAAAAGAAGATAACTTGATCGAAGTAGATAACCAGATAAATTTTTATAAAATTAAGGAAACAGATAATGAAAAAAGATAAATCTTATTTAGAATGGATATTCATTATACTCGGCGGAGCAATACTCAATCTTGTTGGCATTGTTGGTTCAAATCAGACACTATCTCCCCATGAAAGCGGCGTATTAGGAGTACTTGGTGCAGGTATAGGTATGTTTACCTATAAGGCCCTAAATTATTTTCAAAAATCAAATAAAAAACATATTAAATCAAATAAAAGACTCATTGCTCTTATCGCTGCATCTATCATTATTCTGATTTTTTTTGGTTATATGCTTTTTCCCAAGGAAACGCCCCCGGAAACCGAATACATATTCGACAAAACCTATAACATCAGCCTCGAGGATGTGAAGAAATCCAGAAAGGCGCTCCCCCGGGATCCGGCGGGGGATGCCGCCAAACCGGAAACCGGGCTTTCCGATGGCGCGGCTCCGGGTGCCGCCGATTCCCCGGCCCCGGGTCTGAATCTCAGGGAAATTTTTGCGGAGGGCCTTATCAATTCCTATACCACACTAAAATATTTCAAACACCTGGAACATCAGTTCCGAAAGAGTGCGACCCTGGGAGAGCATTTAGATGAAGTAAAAAAATACCTGTTCTCCGAATTTTCCGAAGCAGAAGCCCAGACGCTTTTTGACACCTATAAAGACTATCTGCTCTGCGAGATGGACCTTGTGGAGGAATTCCGGAACCTGACCAGCGCCCGGTCCACCGAAGAAGCCATTGAAATTTTAAAACAGATTCAGGAATTCCGCAGAAACCGACTGGGCGTGGAACTGGCGGACAAACTGTTCGGTGCCGACGTCAAGGCTAAGGAATATGCGTTTCGGCGCGCAGACATCGTCGGCGATAAAACCCTCTATGGGGAAGCCAAGGAAGCCCAGCTTAAAAAGCTCAATGAAGACATGTGGGGAATGGATGCCGCAGCCGTGGAAGAACATCCCAATGATTACAACCGGTACAGGGAAAAGCTCCTGATATATGACAAAGACCTCACGGAATTAAATTCTGATGAGTTGCGCCAGGCGAAAATCAAAGAATTCCGCACCGATTTTTTCACACCGGAAGTGGTCGAGCGCCTGGATGCCGTGGACCGGCAGATTACCGCAGACACCCAGAAAGAAACCAATTACCGGGAAAAGGAAAAACAGATCCTGGAAGATACCGGTCTGACCGACGAGACCAAAAATAAAAAAATCGAAGCATTGCAGAATGAACTTTTCGGCGAGGAAGCTGAGGCATTTCGCCGTGGGGAAACCATGCGGATAGAGCTTGAAAAAATGATGCAGGAGACGAAGAAGGCGAAAAAGACTGAAGACTGAAGCTGAAAGGTGAAAGATGAAAAGGGAAAGATGAAAGGGGAAAGATTAAAGCTGGAAGGGGAAAGAAAGGAAAAACTCAAACACTGATCCCTGTCCTGTTCAACTATCTCCCTTCTCGTCCCTCAGCACTAATCGGACCAGAGAGATCAAAATAATGCCGACTGAGGCAAGGATAACCCAATCGCCGTACCGAGTATAAAAACTGAGATGGTCCAGCATTACAAAATCTCCATCCACCCGTTCCTGAACAAAAAGGCGGCTTTGGACCGCCGGGTGTCCATCCGGCCCGATCACGGCGGAAATGCCGCTGGTGGACGCACGCAGCAGAAACCGCCGGTTCTCAATGGCCCTCAGCCGAGCCGCGTTTAAATGCACCCAGGGCATGGGCGAATCTCCGAACCAGGAATCATTGGAGAGATTGACCAGATACCGGGCCCCGGCCCTGACAGATTGACAAATCAATCCGGGATATAAAATTTCAAAACAAATGGACGCGCCCACCGGTCCTGTCGGTGAATCAATACACAAGGGCGTCTTCCCGGCGGAAAATTCACTGGGGGCCGTATAATAGGCATCCAGCAGATCAATCAACGGGGATGTTTCCGCATACGGGAGAAGGATATGCTTGTCATAGCGCATCAAGCGACCGGCCCCGGAAATAAAATAAGCGCTGTTAAACACCTCGCCCGAGTCCGCATCGGCTTTCAGACCGCCGGAGATCAAAAGCGCATCTTCCCCAATGCCCCGCATGAGCTCGATAAACAGGGCGTCATCCAGTTTTGATGAGACATTCAACGTATTTTCCGGCCACACGATAACCCGACGGCCCGCCTGCCCTTTATCTCCGGACATTTCCAGATAACGCAGAACCCGCTGATAAAATCCCATGCCGCTCCAGCGTTCCTTTGTACTGAAATTCCCCTGAACCAGGGTGGCGTGCATCAGATGATCCGGATTTTCCAGCAGGGGGGAAATCGAGGCATGGACAGATTGCAACTGATGCCGGCCATAGACGACGGGCATAGCGATCAGCAGGCCCGCAATCACCAGAGAAAGACCGGCCCCGGCCAAGGCCTTTTCCTGACGGTCACGATAAAAAGCCAAAATATTTTTCAGGCAAAATAGAATCAGCGCGTTGACCGCCGTCGCGATCCAGATGACACCATAAGCGCCGGTGATATCAGCAATCTGGACAAATTCGGGAAACCCGACCAGGGCGATGTCCAACCCGCCCCAGGGAATCAGAA
>PCSG01000340.1:20069-21763 GCA_002772195.1 Desulfobacterales bacterium CG23_combo_of_CG06-09_8_20_14_all_51_8
TCACCAGGGCATAAAAAAACAGGGAATTACGACGGAAAAAACGGCAAACCAGGGCAAATCCCGCATAAATACCGGCATTCGGAACGACCACACACAAGAAAAAAAACAACAGGGATTTGGCAAACGGGACTTCATACTGGTGAAGGACAGCGAAAAAGACCCAGTAGCCCAAGGCAAAAGCCAGGCCAAGGCCCCACGAGAGGCCGTAAAACAAGGTTTTAGAAATGGAACCGGCCCGGTCCAGGACATAAAAAAAGGGGATCAGACAGAAAAAACAAAGCCCCCACAGATTAACGCGCGGCAGGGCCAGGGCAGACCCTGTCACCGAAAGAAGAAGGAAAAATAGATTCAAGGCGCAGGTCATCCCACAGGCCTTCGCCCAACGCCGAAATAGCTGAACCCCAACTCCGCCATGAGCCGGGACGAATACAGATTCCGCCCGTCAAAAATCACCGGGGTTTTCAACCCTTTTTGAATGGCATTAAAATCCGGGTTGCGGAACTGGTTCCAGTCCGTGACCACGGCCAGGGCATCGGCCTGATCCAGGACATCGTACTGATGATCCATCACTTCCACCAGCGGCATACCAGCCAGGACCGCACGGGCATTTTCACCGGCGGCCGGATCATAGGCCCGCACCCTCATGCCGGCTTCGGTCAGCACACGGATCAGGGCGATGGCTGCGGAATCCCGGATGTCGTCTGTATTGGCCTTAAAAGAAAGCCCCCACATGGCCAGGATTCTACCCTTGATGCCGCCGGAGGGTTCAAAAAATTTCCTGATTTTTTCAGCCAGCATGAGTTTCTGGCGATTATTGACAGCGTCCACGGCGGTCAGCAGCTCCGGTGTGCAATGACTGCCAAGCGCGGTATGGATCAACGCATTCACATCTTTGGGAAAACAGGAGCCTCCATATCCCACGCCGGGATAAATAAAATGATACCCGATGCGGTGATCGGATCCGATGCCGATGCGCACATCCCGGATATCCGCCCCCACGGCTTCACAGATATTGGCCATTTCATTGATAAACGAAATCTTGGTGGCCAGCATGCAGTTGGCGGCGTATTTGGTCATTTCCGCACTGCGCATCCCCATGACAATAAACTTGTCTCGGCTCCGGGCAAACGGGGCGTAAATTTCCTGGAGCAGGTCGGCGGTTTTTGCCTTATCCGTGCCGATGATAATCCGGTCCGGTTTCATGAAATCATTAATGGCGTCGCCTTCCTTGAGAAATTCCGGATTGGAAACCACGTCAAAATCGATGGCGAGGCCGCGTTGGCCAAGTTCCCGTGCAATGATTTTTCGAACCTTGTCGGCGGTTCCCACCGGCACAGTGGATTTATTGATGATTATTTTGTAATCCTGCATATGCCGGCCGACATCTGCGGCCACGGCAAACACATAAGACAAATCGCAGGACCCGTCCGGCCCCGGGGGGGTTCCAACGCAGTTGAATACAAACCGCGAATGCGCCAAGCCTTGAGCGATATCTGTCGTAAAGGCCAGACGCTTTTCAAAAAGATTGCGCCGGACGATATCCTCCAGCCCGGGCTCATAGATGTGAATGCCGCCGTTGTTTAGTTTTTCGATCACAGCTGGATTGATATCCACGCAGGTCACCTGGTTGCCCATTTCCGCAAAACAAGCAGCGGTCACAAGCCCTACATAACCGGTGCCGACGATACAGACAT
>PCSG01000339.1:0-367 GCA_002772195.1 Desulfobacterales bacterium CG23_combo_of_CG06-09_8_20_14_all_51_8
TTTTTCTCAGAGGAAAGTATCTCTTTGCTCAGTTTATCCTGAAATTCCTTTGCTGAATGGTAACCTCCGGCCTTGAGCAGATAGTTACGGACAGCAACTTCAACGATGGCCGCGATATTTCTTCCCGGCCTCACCGGTATTCGCACAAGAGGGAGGCTCACGTCAAGAAGGGTATATTTTATATCCTCAAGACCAAGTCTGTCATACTCCACCTTCGGATCCCAGTTATGGAGCTCTATAACGAAGTCGATCACCTTTCGGTCACGAACGACAGATATGCCAAAGAGATCTTTGATGTTAATAATTCCAAGGCCCCTGATCTCCATGTGATATTTGATGATTTCCGAACCTGAGCCATAAAGCGTTG
>PCSG01000339.1:495-7790 GCA_002772195.1 Desulfobacterales bacterium CG23_combo_of_CG06-09_8_20_14_all_51_8
AAACCCGATGGAAAATCAGGGAAACCTATGATCGGCTGGCGCTCTTGGAATTTGATATTAAAACCGGCAGGACCCATCAGATCCGGGTCCATTGCGCGGCCATCCGGCATCCCATCGTCGGGGATCCGGTCTATGGCCTGAAACGGCCCCATAAATTATTTGAAGACGCCCCGGCGCTTAAAAAAATCATCACCGCGGTCCCCCGGCAAATGCTTCATGCCTGGCGGCTTTGCGTAACGCATCCGGAAACCGGCGAAACAATGACGTTTGAAGCGCCGATTCCCAATGACATGAGCTCCTTTTTAAAAAATCTTGCCGCCTGCCCGGGAAAAATTTAAACCGCCGGCAAAAGGCTTATTTTACATCCAGCCGGCAAAGCTTTGAATCCTTGTCAAACGTCATGAAAATCTCCTGATCCGCTGTTTTCCCTTTTGACAAGTCTTTATACTCCTGCATCATGCGTTTCTTGAATTCCGGTTTTGTTTCTCGTGACTCTCCAAAACCATACGCCCTGAGCTTTTCCTTTTGAATCTCCCAAAGCGTATCCACGGAATACTGGGCCCTGCCCTGAATTGTCTCTTTTTCTCCATCCGCGCGGATATTTTCCACATCAATGGCGGTGGTTGCCGTTCCTTCCCGCTTCTGGGCCTCTGCATTCTCCCATAGCTGTTTCCATGCCCGTTTGTTGTAATATACCTTCCACTGGAGGCTATCCAGAAGCGTCGCGAGGTGTTTGGTGGAGATCTCCGGGGTAACGCGATAGGCCTGAATTTTTTCAATTAAATCCAGATGCCGGGGGTGGGGTTTGTTCTGACGATCCGCCAGATATGCCCGGATTTTACCGTCCATTTCATCCACCTGACGGCTTAACGATTCAATTTCCACCGTCACCTGTTTGCGCCGTTGTTCGTTTGAATTCACAGTCAACGCTCCTCGAGATTTCTTCACCAGGAATGCATGATGTCGTGACCCTTATGCCTGGCCAGTTCTTCCTGAAACTGCTGGAAACGAAAACCAACCACCCGGATCAGATAGGACAGAACCCGATACCCCATCAAGGGGTCATGATCAAACAGCGCCAGCATGTCTTTCTTTGGTATTTTCAAAACAGAACAGGTCCGGGTGATGCAGTAGGCGGACAGCATCATTTTAAACGGCGGCACAAAACAGGACCAGCCCAGGATTCTTTTTTTATCATCATCCGCTACAAAGGACGAAATGGTATTTTCATCGGACGTGGGCCGGTTGCCGGGAAGCTCAAACCGCAAGTCCACCCGGCCATCGGTCACGATCCACAAATGATCGGCCGCATCCGCCTCTTTAAATAGACAATCACCGCGATTGAACTCTTCCTTGACGCAATATTTTTGCAGGGACTCCAACTGCGCATCCGTTAATTCCTTAAACGCCTGAACTTTATCTAATTCTTTTAGAGTGCTCATAATATCTCCTGGGGTAAAATCTAAAAAATCCGGTCAAACGACAGAGAAAGCTTAAAAAAAACAAGATTAGGCATCGGCATTATAGCAAAGCCGGCAGCAGTTCAGACATCTGCCGGCCTCATTTAATGCATCCGGTTCGGAAATCACCAGATCCACTTCCACAAGACTGTGAATCCGCTGGGAAACCGGAAGTTCCGGCATTTCCGTACGCTTTTTCGGCACAACCCCTTCCACGGACTCAAAAATGGTCCCGGGAATATGCTTGTTCAACAAGGCCTTTGGTTGAGGAACCACGGGTTTTCCCCTTAAGAACTGATCAATGGACCGCGCGGCTTTGCGGCCGCCGCCGATGGCGTCCACCACCAGGGCCGGGCCGGTGGCGGCATCACCAGCGGCGAAAATATAGGGCACATTGGTCTGGCAGGTGGCGGGTTCCACTTCAATCGTTTTCCACCGGGTGATTTTCAGCTCATCCAGGCGATCTCCTTTGCCGCAGAATGCGAGCAACGGAGACTGCCCGATGGCGGTGATGATCATGTCCACATCCAGAATGGTTTCAGACCCGGACACCGGCACCGGCCGGCGACGCCCGCTGGCATCGGGTTCTCCCAGTTCCATTTTCAGATACTCAAGGCCTGTGACCTCACCTGCTTCATTGCCGATCACCCGGTTCGGCGCCGCGAGAAAAACAAATTCAATCCCCTCATGCTCGGATGCGGCAATTTCAACCTCATTGGCCGGCATTTCTTTGCGGGTCCGCCGATAAACAAGATACACTTTTTCAGCGCCCTTGCGGAGCAGGGTCCGGCAACAGTCAATGGCTGTATTCCCGCCGCCGATGACCGCCACCCGCTGACCGATCCGGACATTTTCCTGATTTCCGATTTTCGCCAGAAAATCAATGCCGGTAAAACACCCTTTGAGTTCTTCCCCCGGAATCCCCAGATTATAATCGTTCCATGCGCCGACACTGAAGAAAACAGCGTCAAAACCCGCCGCAATCAAGGAGCCGAAGTCAAAATCCACTCCCAGACGGACATTGGTGTGATCCTCGATACCCAGATTTAAAATTCCCTGAATTTCCCAGTCCAGCACCTTTTTGGGAAGCCGATACTCCGGAATCCCATACCGCAGCATGCCGCCCAGCTTGGGCATGGCCTCGAATATTTCCGGATGATGGCCGACACGTCTGAGAAAATACGCACAACTCAGGCCCGCCGGTCCTCCGCCGATGACCGCGACCCGTTTGCCGGTATCCGGAGCGCATCCCATGGGAATACGTTTACCGGAATTCATTTCATAGTCGGCGACAAATCGTTTGAGCTGATTGATGGAAACCGGCTCGTCTTCGATGCCCCGGCGGCAGAAGGACTCGCAGGGATGCGGACACACCCGGCCGCAGGCCAGCAAAAGCGGATTGCGCTCCCGGATGGTATTGACCGCCGCCTCGTACTGCCCCTTCCGGATATGGCCGATATAACGCGGGATATCGATTTCCGCGGGACAAGTCTGAGCGCAGGGCGCCAGGGCGTCATCATAGGAGTTTAGATGCAGGAGGCGCTGAGAAACGGTCCGCACTTCCAGTATGGATTTCGGGCATGCGGTTTCACAGGCGCCGCACCCGACGCATTTTTCCCGGTTCACTTCCGGGTATCCGTTGGAACCCATGTGAATGGCGTCAAAACCGCAGGCCCGGACGCAGTCCCCGTATCCCAGGCACCCGACGGTGCAATCCCGTTTACCGCCATACAACGATGCTACCGCACGGCAGGAATTTAATCCGTTATAAATGAATCGGTCCGTGGCCCGGTTGCCGCCATGGCAGGTATTATTGGATTTCATCGGCTCGGCGACGCCGGCCGATGTTCCCATAATCCCTGCGATTCCGGAAATATTTTCCGCACCGATGAGGATACACGTATTGGCGGGGGCTTTGCCGTTTACAATGGCTTCGGCCGCGGCGGAACATCCGGAGAAGCCGCATCCGCCGCAGTTTGCGCCGGCCAGAAGATTGACGACTTTGGCGATCCGGGGGTCCTCATACACATAGAATATTTTAGAGGCAAAACTCAGGAGCAAGCCGCAAACCGCGCCCAGCACCAATAAAAAAAGTATCGATTCAACCATAACAACCCTCGTATTTTTTTATATTTAAACCATGCCCTGAAATGCAAAAAAAGCAAGGGCGATCATCCCGGCGGTCACAAGGCCAATCGACGTATCCTGCAACGGTTTCGGGACGCGCGCCAGCAGAATCCGTTCACGCAGCCCCGCAAAAAGGATCAGGGCCAACCCATAACCCATCGCGTAAGTGGCGGAAGCGACCAGGGACTGGAGAAAATTCATTTCCTTATCAATATTCAATACGCACACCCCCAGAACCGCACAGTTGGTCGTAATCAGCGGCAGAAAAATGCCCAGTCCGGCATACAACGCAGGAATGCTTTTTTTAAGAAACATTTCAACGAACTGCACCAGGGCGGCGATCACAAGGATAAACGAAATGGTCCTGAGATATACCAGATCAAAAGGGACCAGTATAAAATTGTAGACCACCCACGTGATGGTGCCGGATAATACCAGGACAAACACAACCGCCATCGCCATGCCGACTGCCGTTTCCATCTTCTTGGATGTGCCCAGGAAAGGACAATTCCCAAGAAACTGGGCCAGCAGGATATTGTTCACAAAGATGCATGATATGATCAGTTCAAAATACCCTATTTCCATTGTCTTCTCCTATTTCTTCCCTATGGCATTCAACACACACAGCATCAGTCCAAGGCAGATAAACGCACCCGGCGCCCGCACCAGAAAAGTAAACGGCTGAAAAGACGGGAACACGGAAGCCACGCTGTAAGACAAATCGCCCCACACCGTCAGAGACCCGCTGCCGAGCACTTCCCGGATAGCTCCGAGAGCGCCCAGAGAAAGCGTGAAACCGATCCCCATGCCCAAGCCATCGGCAATGGAATAAATGATGGTGTTTTTACAGGCGAACGCCTCGGCCCGGCCCAGAATAATGCAGTTCACCACGATCAGGGGAATAAATACCCCGAGTTTCAGAAATAACGCATAGGTATATGCCTGCATCACCAGTTCCACAACCGTCACAAAGGTTGCGATAACGATAATAAAACAAGCGATCCTCACTTGTGACGGAATGATGTTTCTCAGCATGGAAATCAGAATATTGCCGAATACGAGAACAAATGTGGTCGCAAGTCCCATCCCCAGACCGTTTTCCATTGACGTGGTGACACCGAGCGTTGGGCACAGTCCCAGCACCAATCTGAACGGCGGGATCTCGTCCCACAATCCTTTTGTAAATTCCTGAACTAACGTCTTTGGCATATCGATCTCCCTATTTATCGAACTGCTTGATGTGTTCTTTGATCTGGGGTTCCAGCTTCTGATAGGTCGCCATTGCGTTTGTAACCGCCGCGCAAACGCCCCGGGATGTAATGGTTGCGCCGCTGATGGCGGTTATCTTTCCGCCGTCCTTACTGACCTTGATTTCTTTATCTCGAATGGAAACGCCCTTAAATTGTGCGGCAAAGGCGGGATCATCCTTGGCTCTTGCACCCATACCAGGGGTTTCACTATGGGTTGTCACCGCCGCGCCGATCACTTTACCGGATGCAAGATTGACGCCGACCATGAAACCGATATCGCCGCCGAACCCTTTGCCGTAACTTTCAAAAGCAATGTTGCTTGCTTTGCCATTCATCTTTCCCACAAAAAAATTCCGCTCAAGCTCGCCATCCGCGATCTTGAACCGATCCGAAATGGGATCATTGGCGGAACCCGCCAGAATGCTTTTAATTGCAGGCCCTTTGACAAAAGTAAGCTGCTGAGCCTCAATCTGACTCGCGGTACCTTTTTTGACCCCCGCCAGCACTCCACCGGACGCTGCGCTCAGTACGGTGAGAACGACAACCATTTTAACCATTTCATTCATTTTAGACACCCTTTCCAATCGCCTTGGGTCTAATTTTATCTACCAGAGGATGAACCAGATTGATCATTAAAACCGCATACAATACACCATCAACGTGCACACCGATGTTTCGGACCATCACGGTCAGCAGACCTCCGAGAAACCCGTAAATCAGCATCGGTATAAAATTAACCGGAGATGTGGCATCTTCAGGCGCCAGGAAAAAAGCGGCGATCAACGTATAGCCTGTCAAAAGGTGGAATCCGGGACTCGCGTAGAGTTCGGGTTTCATCAAATTGAAAAAAAAGGCCGTAATGAAAATTCCGGCGATAAATGAAACCGAGATTTCCCACCGAATAAATCCCCGGAGCATCAGATAAACGCCGGCGATAATCAAACCGATGCCGAAGGTGGCGCCGAGACCGCCGATCTGTTTTCCCATGAGCAGGTCTATCATGCCAAAAGATTCCACTGCCGACGCTCCGAATGATTTTGACATCACCAATGGGTAGACCCCCTTGAAGTCAAATGAATAATTCACGAGGGCGGCGTTGAAATCAAACAAGTCCCCCCAGGACAGCATGACAATGGTCATGGCCAAAGCCACCGGATTAAAAGGATTGGCGCCGATGCCGCCGAATATTTCCTTGCCGATAACCACCGCGAAAAACGTCCCGGTGACGACCGCCCACCAGGGAGTTGTCGCCGGCAGCATCATGGCGAAAATCATTCCGATGACCGCGGCGTTTCCATCCCCGACCGATATCGGCCGCCGGGAAATGAAATTGATGGCCAGCTCCCAGATGATGGCGGAGGCGATGGAAAGGGTCACAACTCCCACCGCAGCCATGCCGTATTGATAGCATCCGGGTACCACCGCCAGCAGACTGACCAGAAGGATGTTGCGGCTTTTTGAAGAAATACTGCTCCCGTTATGCCAGAAGGGCGCATGGGAAACCGTGAGTTTTAAAGTGTTATGCATTACTCTCCTCCGCTGCTGTCATACTTTCCAGCGTATGTTTCGCCAGCCTGATATGCTGAAAAACAGGTATACGTGATTCACACACATAACTGCAGAGCCCGCAGTCAATGCAGGAAAGCAGATCCCAATGGTCCGCGGCTTCCTGATACTGTCCGGCCTCGAGAAACCGGATCAACATATTGATCTGAATATCGGCCGGACACACCCGGACACATTCCCCGCAATTGATGCAGGCGCTGTCGCTGCGTTCGGTAACCCGGCTCTTGTCCTGAATGATGATAATATCGGTGTCAGGCCCCACCGGATAATCCGTTGAATAAACGGAAACCCCTTTCATGGGGCCCCCGAAAATCACGCGATCGCCGTCATTTAAGCTTTCTTTGAATTCGGTTAGGATATCCTTCAGCAAGGTCCCGATAGGAACATACGCCAGCCGCTTTTGGCCGTCTTTTGTGACAATAGTGATCAGCTTTTCCAGGGGAAGAGCGCCCGTATTGTAGGCGGCGCCGATGGCGCAGACCGCTTCCGCAGAAAAAAAAGCGACCCCGGTTCTGGCTTTTGACGGCCCTTCTTCAGACGCAAGCAGGTGCCGCAGGATCAGTTCCGGATGGGCGGACGGATATTCCGAATCCACTGTTTTGATAATGGCTCCCGAAGATCCGGCCACCTGCTCCAGATGCTGGGGGACAACGAGGATCACCGAGGAAACGCCGGTAATCTTGGAAAGCAGGTCCATGCCGGTCTTAATGGCGATACTGTTGTTTTTAACAAAGTACTGACGGGTAACGCACAGCAGATCATCCTCCACCCATAGGACCACAATGGCCTTGACCGGTTTTTCCTTGACCGAAAACCCGCTGAAATCGGGTTTCCCGGGAAGTCCCGCCAGAAACGCCCGGGCGTTTTCCAGAGAAGGGGACTGACAGACGGA
>PCSG01000352.1:0-7002 GCA_002772195.1 Desulfobacterales bacterium CG23_combo_of_CG06-09_8_20_14_all_51_8
ACCGACAGGCTGCAAAGGACCTCCCGGGCCGGGGCCCGGCCCTGAAAGACAAAAATGTCTTCCACCCAGTTGAAATGATTGTCAAAGATATTATTTACACCCAGGGAGGCCAGGCCTCGTTTTCCCGGAAATTCGTATGAGACGCCGGCGTCCGTGAGCCAGATATCTTCATTGTCCCTCAGGTTCCGGTCAAAATTCATATACCGGAAGGATTGGGCCATGCCTGCGGAAAAACCCAGCGGATGCACATATTTTAAGCCCACGCTGGCCAGATGATCACTGCGGTCCTTGTCCGGCACGAATTCATCATAAATGTCCTGGAACCGGTATCCGGCCGTTAGGGCCAGTCCGGAACCCAAAATGCGGTTGTAGGCGCATTCAGCCCCTTTCAGCCGGCCATTGTCCGTGTCTTTGACTTCCTGGTCGCCATCTAAAAGAACGCTCGTGTTTTCACGGTCCAGATAAAAAACGCCGGCAGTGAAAAATGCGTTCGTCCATTCATGCTCCCACACCAGATCCCCTTCTTTTGCAAGGGAACCTTCCCCGGTGTTTCGAAAGATCGGAATGCCCGCGATTTCCGTTGGATCGATGCGGTTGGCGGTAAACGGCAACAGGTACTGGAAGCCAGCCGGCCGGAAGGTGTCCGCCGTGCCCGCCTCCCAGATGAGTCCCAGGCGGGGATTTATTTTGTTTAACTCCCATTCGGTCCCGGCGGCAGAATTGGAATTGGTCATGGCGTCATAATAAAGGGCTGCTTCCAGGACCCATGCAGGGCTCAGCCGCCAGACGTCCGCCAGATAAGCGCTGGTCAGCCGGTGGTCCGGATCATGGGTTGCTTCGCCGAATATGGTATTAATTTCTTCGTCGTCATAGGAGTAATAATCCATGGTTTTGATGGTTGTGTCCTTGTGCCCCATGTAGTCAAGCAAGCCTGCGATGAACTGGTGATTGCCCCGGGAATAACACTGCTGGGCCTGGAACTGGGCATAGGGCCGCTGGTATCGGGTCAGGCTGAAGGCATCCAGGGTCTCCCCGTCGATGCCGAAAATATTTTCAAATCGGTCATAATCCTCGATGCGGCCCTCATCCTCGCTCCAGGTAAAAAAGAAAAGAAAGTCCGATTTGGGTGAAAAATGATGGTGATATCCCGCTTCCCCCCGGCTGCTGTCGGTCTCGTTTGTGGCGATAAAGTTGGGTTCCTGGTCATATTCGTTTCTGCCGGTCAGTTTATCCTTCTGGTTGTTTTCCAGCTCACGCCAGCTCAGGGCAAGGTGGTCATCCATGGAGAAGTCATACTTGACCACCGCACCGGCGCCTTTGCCACGCGCATCAAGCGGCTCTCGCCATCCGTCCGTGTTGCTGGCATAAACGCCGGCTTGAAACGCCAGGCGGGAGTCCGGCACACCGCCGTAAATGCCGGCGGTGCCACCCAGAGTGTCATGGTTGCCGGAGATACCCGAGGCATAACCGCCAAGGGCCGGGCCATCAAAAAATGAAGTATAGTCATTAAATGAGCTCAGGGAATTGAAAGTGGCGGGCTGGAGCATTCTGCCTAAGAGCAGCTCGGCGCCTGAGGCGATGGTCCGGTCTCCGGAATTAAGAAGCGCACTTCCGTAAAATAAATGCCCGGCGAAATTGGTATAGTCTTGTTTGATGGCGCGCAGGGTTTTGCTCTGGGCCCAGGCGGACAGCCCCAGGGATTCGTATAGAACATAGGTGAATAATCCCTTCATACAGAAAAGGCGTAGGGTCCCGGGGGTCCAGGTCTTTGGCGAAGGCCAGCATGTCCAGGGCTTCATCAAATCGTTTGAGTTCGTAGAGCATTTTGGCCCAGTAACTCACAAATAAGGACCGGCGGGGTTCCAGAAGAACCGCGGCCGACATTTCCGCCATGGCCGGCTCGGGTTCGCCCCTTCTCATGTGACAAAGGGCAAGGCCCAGGTGGGGTTCGCCGAGCATGGAATCCCGTTGAATCGCTGTTTTAAATGCTGCGACGGCCGGATCGGTTTTCCCTGCGGCAAGCAGCATAAATCCTTCCAGGGATAAAGCCTCGGCGTTTTCGGGCGCGATGCTTCTGGCCAGCTGAAGAGATTTCAAGGCATCATCCCGCTCATCCATGCCAAATTGCAGTCTGGCAAGGGCAAGAAGGGCCGTTACATTCCGGCCGCATTCTCAGGAGACAGATCCGATAAGTTAAAAGCGGGATAAAACAGAGAGTCGGGAATCGTCAGGGTCCACTGGACGGCATCCGTCGGAGTCAACAGCATCACCGCCTTCAAAGGCTGACCGGCGACCGCCGTCACCTGCTGGCCGGCTGTTACAGGAATGGCTCCAGTGGCATTGGCGGCCATGACGGTTCCCCGAAGCACTGTCACCACGCTCAAGTCCTCGCCATTGGTTACGAGATTTAATTCCGTGCCGCGAACACCCACCACCACGGTGGACAATTCAATATCAATCCGTAAGTGACGGTTTTTGTTTCGCAGCCAGATTTCGCCATTGATCAACCGGTATAAAGAGTCGGCAGTTTTGGCTGCGGCTTTAATAATCTGATTTTTTCCGAACCATCCGGCGGTTTTGGCCACTTGATCGATCACAAACGACGTGTTGTAATGTATTTGGATCAGGGATTCATCAGCGCACAGGATGAACAGACGGCCGGTGGGTCCTGTGATCACGGTGTCCCCCGGGTTCAGCACCATGCCGATTTCGGCTGGGAGCTTCGCCGCGCCGGGTTCTGATCCTGCCACCCATGCGTCCCCCCGCACGTCGACAATCCTGCCGGCCTCGTCGTCTGCCGCAAAAGCATTCGATGAAATTATCAGACACGCTACCACAAGGATAAGCAATTGAAACAACCATGCTGTGAAGAGAAACCAAAATCCGGCATGAATTCGATCAGAGGTCATGGGGCGGCTCCTTTCTTTTCATCAAGAAAATGTAAAGTCCGGAAGTGCGCTTTCGGGTGAAATTATACGAAATTAAAAGGTAAAAATAAACTGAATTATTTGTTGACTTGAATCCCCCGGTCCTGAAGGTATTGCTTCAGTCTAAATGTTTATTTTACTCCTTCCTCCGGCGAGAGGTTTTATTTGTTTTTGACATTAAGCGATTGACTTTTTAAGTCTATTTATTTAAATTTTAGACAGAGAAAAGGGGATGGGGTTCCCCATAAAACCGCCTGAGCAGGGCTGATGACTCCTACCGTCACAAGGCGGTGGGGTGTTTGTCGGCCCTGCTCAGGCGGTTTTTTTGTTCACCGGAACAAGGGATATTGGTTGTGTTTGCGATGGTTTCCACTGAAAGGACAATGACTTTTTCGGAATATGGAGACGTAAAATGCTTATCGAACCATCGGTTGCGCCCGCCCATACCGCCAATGGCCGGGCCCTGCTTTCGGAGTTGCTGAAAAAAACGGCGGATGCAGCCGTCCGCCTTGAATCCAAAAGCAGCCATTATCAGCGCCAACTGACCTATTTGAACAGCCGCCTGTCCGAGGGCCGGTTTCATTTGGCGGTGCTCGGCCAGTTCAAACGAGGAAAAAGCACCCTGCTGAACGCCCTGGCCGGAGAATCAATCCTTCCGGTGGGCGTAGTTCCTCTCACCGCCGTGCCGACGTTTATGGAATTCGGGGATACGCCGAAGGTGAGAATTTCCTTCCAGGACCATCGCGGCCCGGAGGAATTTTCCGGAAATTCCCATACGGAAAGATCGTCATTTCTGGCCAGATTCGTCACTGAGGAAGGCAATCCGAGAAATCAAAATCATGTCGCGGAAGTGACGGTATTTCTTCCGGACCCGACGCTTGCCGCCGGTGTTGTGCTCATCGACACGCCGGGCATCGGCTCCACTTACCGGCACAATACCGTGGCGACGCTGAATTTTCTCGATCAATGCGACGCGGCTCTGTTTTTGATTTCCGCTGACCCGCCCATCACTGAGGTGGAGCTGGAATTTCTACGCCAGATACGGCAAAAGGTGCCGCGGCTGTTTTTTGTTTTAAATAAAATTGATTACCTTGATGCCTCCGAGCTTGAGCAGGCGCTTTCTTTTTATAAACGCACATTGACGGAACATGGCGCCTGGAGCGAGGATAGTCCGGTGTTTTGCGTGTCCGCCCGCCGGGGCCTGGAAGCCCGGACCGCGTGCGATTCACGGAAATGGGAGGAAAGCGGTCTTTTGGGTCTCAAGGAATTTCTCCTGGATTTTCTGGCCAGGGGAAAATTCAAGGCAATGACTGAGGCCATTGCGATTCGGGCCGTGGATTGCGTGTATGGGGTGTTGATGGAAGCCGCCATTTCCTTAAACGCCCTTCAGCTTCCTCAGCAGGAGCTGGACCAGAAAATCGCGCTTTTTGAAGAGAGCTTACACCGGGCCGCTCACGAACGAGATCTGATTCAGGACGTTCTGGAAGGGGATAAAAAGCGCGTACTGGTTTTGCTAGAGGATCAGGCGAAAAGCTTGCGAAATGAGGCGGCGGCGGTTTTAAAAGAGATCATGACCGCAGAATCCGCTTTAAATAATCGCGGGAAATCATCCCGGTCCGGCATTCAGGCAGCATGGGCCGACAGGATTCCGGAATTTTTCGAACAACGACAGGCGGACTTGAATGGGGTCGTCAAATCCCGGCTCATGGAATGTCTTGCCCCTCATGACCAGCGGCTTGAACAACTGGTGGAAACCCTTCGCCGCACCGCCGCCGATCTGTTTCAGGTTCCCTACCGGCCCCTTCAGGAGGAGGAAACCCTGGAAATCAAGCGAAGACCTTACTGGGTCTTAAACTCCTGGAAGACCGATGCGCTCCCTGTCCTTAAATCCATGGATCAACGCCTGGAGGAACTAGTCCAGCGCAATGTCGAAAATATTCGCTGGGCCATGCTCCAGAACCTAAATCTTGCTTTTGCCCGGTTTGCCAGCCGGGTCAAGGAGCGCCTGGATGAAACCGTGGACGCCACCCAAGGGGCCATGGAAACCGCCAGGGCTCGCCGCAGCGCCCAGGGCGGGGATGTGGCTGCGGAAGTGCAGCGTCTTCGCGCCGCTATTGGGGAAATGGAAGCCCTGAAAGCGGAGCTTGCGGCCATGAAACCAGCTCAATCTGTCGGGGTCGCATAAGGGAGGGATGGCGTCCCGCCCTCCATTATAGCGAGGGCGGGGACGCCCTCGCTCCGGAACGACATTGGCCGAAACTTTGATCAAGGCCGAAAATGAATAACCTGTGACCAAAAAGGAGAAAAAAATGACCGTAACCATCGCTGAAATATCTGCTTTAGAAATTCTCGATTCCCGCGGAAACCCGTCCATTCGGGTTTTCTGCACCCTCAATAATGGTATCCGGGTATCGTCTTCGGTGCCATCCGGGGCATCCACCGGTGAAAATGAAGCGGTGGAGCTGCGAGACGGCGACCCCGACCGCTATGGCGGCAAGGGCGTGTTAAAGGCGGTTGAGAACGTCAATAAAATAATCGCGCCCCAGGTGATCGGCATGTGTCCGTCCCATCAGGCCGAAATCGACCGGCTGATGATCGATTTGGACGGCATCCCCAACAAAGCGAAGCTGGGAGCCAACGCCATTCTGGGGGTTTCCATGGCCGTGGCCCGGGCAGCGGCTATCGACGCTGATCTGCCGCTGTATGCCTATCTCGGCGGCCCAGGGGCTTTACGGCTGCCGGTGCCGATGATGAATATTTTAAACGGCGGCAAACATGCGGACAACAGCGTGGATTTTCAGGAGTTCATGGTCATGCCGGTAGGCGCTCCGAGTTTTGCCGAAGCATTGCGCTATGGCGCGGAGACGTTTCATGCGCTTAAAAAAATTCTCGCCCAGAAAGGCTATGCCACCAGCGTCGGGGACGAAGGCGGATTTGCGCCCAACCTGAAAAGCAATGACGAAGCCTGCGAGCTGATTGTGGAAGCCATTCTAAAAGCCGGGTACAAGCCCGGCCCGGATGTGGCCATTGCGCTCGATCCGGCGGCCAGTTCCTTTTACGAAAACGGCCGTTACAATCTTGCCAAATCCCGACAAGGCGTCAAAACCAGCGATGAGATGACCGCGCTGTATGCCGACTGGATCAGCAAGTACCCCATTGTTTCCATTGAGGACGGCCTGGCGGAAAATGACTGGGACGGGTTTAAGTCCCACACCGCGGCCCTGGGAGGCAAGGTACAAATTGTCGGGGACGATATTTATGTGACGAACACGAAATTTATTGAGCGCGGGATTGCCGAACGTTCCACCAATGCGGTCTTGATCAAGCTCAACCAGATCGGTACGGTCAGCGAAACCATGGAGGCGATCAGTCTTTGCCGCAAGGTCGGATGGGGGTATGTGATTTCCCACCGTTCCGGCGAGACGGAAGATGCGTTCATGGCGGATTTTGCCGTGGCAATGGGCGGCGGTCAGATTAAAACCGGTTCGGCCTGCCGCAGCGAACGCATTGCCAAATACAACCGGCTGCTGGAAATTGAGAACGAACTCGGCAAGACGGCTGTCTTTGAAAACCCGTTACAGAAGTAATCCGTAAAGAGAACTCCAAAATGAATAAGTCTGTCGAAACCTGCATTGAAACAGCCGTTGATGCCCCAACCGGACAGCCGCCGCGCTGGTTGAACCGCACCGTCGTCGGAGCCGGGATCACCAGCGCCCTGGGCGACTTCTGCTATGAAACCACCACGGTGATTTTGCCCGGATTCCTCGCCGTGCTTGGAATTCCTGCTGCTGCGCTGGGGTTCATCGAAGGCACCGCCGATGCGGTGGCCAGCTTTACCAAGATGATATCCGGCTATATCGCCGATAAACTCGGCCACCGGAAATTATTGGTCATTGTCGGCTATGGCTTGACACCCATCGGACAAGTCCTGATCGCTCTGGCGCTGGGGTGGCCGCTGATACTCCTCGGCCGGATCATCTCCTGGTTTGGCAAAGGGTTGCGCGGGCCGCTCCGGGATGCTATTGTCATCCAGGCAGTACGTTCTGAAACCAGAGGGCGGGCTTTCGGCTTTCAC
>PCSG01000352.1:7008-7632 GCA_002772195.1 Desulfobacterales bacterium CG23_combo_of_CG06-09_8_20_14_all_51_8
ACGGATACCATCGGCGCGGTATTGGGTCCGATGCTGGGGGTTGCCTTATTGGGGTGGGCGCAGACCTGGAATGGTCACAACACGTCTTTTCCTTTCCATCGGCTCACTGGCCGACCGCCTCGGGCACTTGCAGGTGCTGGTCGCCGGCTATGTGCTGGGAATAATGACGGCGGTCCTCACGGCAACGGCATTTTGGTTTAGCGTGGATAGCATCCTTTTATTGGATGTTATTTTTCTTTATTGCAGGTCTTTATGTCGCTGTGCAGGAGGCCCTGGAATCCACCGTGACCGCCGAAATGGTCAACAAAGACAATTTGGCGATGGGTGTCGGCGTGCTCGGCACCGTCAACGGCACAGCCAAATTTGTTTCCAGCACGGTTGTCGGCTTGTTGTGGACGGTTGTTTCGCCGGAGTTCAGTTTTGGAATGGCGGCCACGCTCATGGCAGCCGGTACATTTGCTTTGTTGCGGGCAGGCCGGGAATAAAGCAAACCATCGTTTCGGCCATTGTAGGGGAGGACTTCACGCCCTCCCGTTCCGGGCGGGGATAAACCCCATAGCCGTCAGGCTAAGTCAAAAGCAAGTCATGAGTTGAAAGTTATAAGTGACTAAAGTGACTAAAGTT
>PCSG01000231.1:0-760 GCA_002772195.1 Desulfobacterales bacterium CG23_combo_of_CG06-09_8_20_14_all_51_8
TGAACCGGGCTCATTTGCCCTTGTTTAGCATTTGTTGGCTCACATCACATGGCACGCGCAAAGTGTCGGCAATGGCATTAAAGCTTGAAAATAACTCAATAATCTGTTTGACTTGGTTCACTCCCTTGCCTCTATGAGAGACCCCTCTTTTGGGTTCAGATGAATGAGCAAACGGGAAAATCAGCCGCCCGTTTTATCCCCGCATCCACCGATGGTATTTCTCCAGCCATTTTAAAATTTTTTCCGGGGCATGGGCTTTTTTCCAGACGCCTGCCGCATATTTGTTGGCTTCCGACATAGTGGGATAGGTATGGATGGTTCCCAGGATTTTATTGAGCCCCAAGCCATGCTTCATGGCAAACACATATTCCGCGAGGATATCGCCCGCGTGTGCGCCGACAATGGTGACCCCCAGAATTTTATCCGTGCCGGATTTTGTCAGCACTTTGATAAATCCATGGTCTTCGGAATCGGCAATGGCCCGGTCCAGATCATTGATCTCATACCGGGTGAGTTCATAGATGATCCCTTTTTCGTTTGCATCGATTTCATTTAAGCCCACCCGTGCGACTTCGGGATCAGTATAGGTGGCCCATGGAATGGCGCTGTAATCGACTTTAAATGATTTTAATCCGCCAAAAAGCGCGTTGACGGCAGCATACCATGCCTGATGTCCAGCCACATGGGTAAACTGATAAGGCCCGACCACATCCCCAGCGCAATAAATAGTGGGGATGCTGGTTTGGAGAAATTCATCCGC
>PCSG01000231.1:766-7507 GCA_002772195.1 Desulfobacterales bacterium CG23_combo_of_CG06-09_8_20_14_all_51_8
TGTTTTCCGGGGCGTCAACACAACCCCCAGTTCTTCCAGCCCAAATCCGCTGATATTGGCGGCCCGCCCCACCGCCACCAGAATTTCGTCAAACGGCACAAAAACATCCTGGCCGTTATGATCACAGACCAGAATTTTTTCGTTGTTTTCAATTTTCACCGCTTTGGCCCGATGACCGGTCAGCACCCGGACGCCTTCGGCTGTCAGTTTTTCTTGAATCAACGCCGCCACATCCGCATCTTCCCGGCCCATGATCTGGGGCATCATTTCCACCTGGGTGACGGCCGTTCCCAGCCGGCAAAATGTCTGCGTCAGCTCGCACCCGATGGGACCGCCGCCCAGCACCACCAGGCGCTTCGGCAGGTCTTTGAGCCCCCAGACATTATCTGATGTCAGATACGTCATTTTTTCGAGGCCCGGAATGGGCGGCACAAAAGGCCGCGCACCGCTGGCAATCACGATTTTTTTTGTGGTCAGGATTTTGCCGTTGACTATAACGGTATAGGGAGAGGTGATTTTTGCATCACCTTTAATACATTCCACGCCGAGCTGACTGTACCGCTCCACGGAATCGTGGGGCTCAATTTTTTGGATGACCTTGTGAACCCGCTCCATAACGTTCGCAAAATTAAATTGAATATTTCCGCTGTCAAACCCGAATTCTTTGGCCCGCCGCACATAAGACAGAATTTTTGCCGAACGGATGAGGGCCTTGCTTGGCACACACCCGGTGTTTAAACAGTCGCCCCCCATTTTGTCTTTTTCAATTAAGGCCACTTTGGCCCGAACCGCTGCCGCGATATAGGACGTGACCAGCCCGGCGGCCCCGGCCCCGATCACCACCAGATTATAATCGAATTTTTTGGGGCGGGGATATTTGGCCAATGCTTTTTTTGACTGGATCACGGCGGTTATTTTTTTAGCAATTAAAGGAAAAATTCCCAGAAGAACAAACGAAAAAATTAGACCCGGCGACAAAATGCCGGATAAAGAATCAATCTGCGCCAGTTGCGTGCCGGCGTTGACATAAACTGCCGTTCCGGCCAGCATGCCGATCTGGCTGACAATATAAAACACACCGACGCGAATGGGAGTCAGTCCCATCACCAGATTAATCACAAAAAATGGAAATATCGGTACCAGGCGCAAGGTGAATAAATAGAACGCGCCGTCTTTTTCAATGCCTTCATTGATGGCTTTTAAACGGTCTCCGAACCTGCTCTGAACCGTGTCTTTGAGTAAAAACCGGGCCGCCAGAAACGCGCATGTCGCGCCGATGGTGCTGGCGAACGATACCAGGATCAGGCCGAACCAGAAGCCGAAAATCGCCCCGCCTGCCAGGGTCATGACGGCAGCGCCGGGAAGGGACAGAGCCGCCACAAGGATATACACCGCCATGTAAACCGCGATGGTTATGAGTTGATGATCGGCGTGATAGGTTTCCAGGGCCAATTGGCGGGATTTCAGATATTCGAAGGACAGGTACTGCCCCAGATCAAAGGCAAAAAAGACGGCCACCAGCAAGGCAATCGCCAGAACAACCATTATTTTCGAAAAATTTGATTTCATTTAATTTTCTCCCATCGCAGACAGCGACAGTTTATATTTTAATGATAATGGGGAGTCAGTATTTTCGAATTCCCCGGCCCATTCATGCCGCCGTTATGAATCCATTGAGCCACATTTTTTTCGGAACGGTCGATTAATTCTTCTGTTCTTGAAAAATTAAAAATCGATACATCCAGCGGACAAAGCACCGGCAGCACAATAATTTCAGATGAATTTTCGTATTTTTCCATATCGAATTTTAACCGGCTGGATACGGCCAGATTCAGTGTGTGCATCGCCATCTCCACAACCCCCTTTGGCGGGGTTTTCAACCCGCAGCTCATGCCGGTGGGAAACACAATCACCCGGTCCGCGCCCTTGGCAACGGCCACGGAAATCGGCGTGTTGTTTGTCACGCCGCCATCAATCAGATAGTGCTCTCCAAGTTGCACGGGGGCAAACACACCGGGAATCGCTGAACTGGCGAGAAGCGCGTCAACAGCCGGGCCTTTTGAAAATGATACTTCAATGCCGTTGAACAGATCCGTGGCAACAATATAGCAGGGAATTTGCGTTTCCTCCAGTCTGTCAAACGTCAAATGCTGTTCAATCAGACGCTTCAGCGGTTTCTCGCTGCAAATATGGTTGCGCATTGACAAAAAACTGAGCGCACCCGCAAGGGGAGACATTTGAAATACATCCTGGCGTTTAATGCGCTTCCATATTTTTTCAAGCCGCAGCGCCCCTTGCATGGTGGGATCTGATGCAAAAAAAGCGATATTGATGGCGCCCACCGACGCGCCGACCAGAAAATCCGGTGCGATTCCCGCAGTCGTTATTGCTTTTAACATGCCCACCTGAACCGCGCCCAGACTGCCGCCGCCGGCAAATACAAATGCGGTTTTTTTATTCTTTTTCATGGAAAAATTCCTTTCCCGATGAAGCGCAACGCCGCAGACGGACTTTTTACAATGCCGCCCGTCAATAAACCTGAACTCAGGTCTTAATAGCCCCGCCTCATGTAAAGCCGGTCCCGGCTGTGCAGGTATAACAGTGATCCGACGTGGCGATGGGATTCCCCGGTTGCGGTTTTCCGGGCATATCCAATATATGGGTGCGTTTGCATCCGCCCAGGGGGATGCTCCGGGCCAGATTGAAATCGCAATCATAGAGATAACCTTCCCAGGATACGGAGACAAGGGCGCGGCACATGACCGCGTCAACCGCGCAGGGATTAAAGGCGTTTGCCAGTTTTTTCATATAGGCGTCAAAGTTTCCGGAGGCTTTGAGCCACTCCCGGAACCGGCCGATGGGGACATTGGCAAAACTGTATAAATGGTTAAATTCAATCCCCCATTTTTTATGCAGCACCTCCCGGAATCGCTTTTCCGACTGCGCCTGGGGAACCGGCAAAAATGCGCCCGTCGGGTTGGCCACCAGGTTGAGTTCCAGGCCGGTTCCGCTTTGCCCATAGCCGATACTATTTAATTTTTGAAGCGCTTTGATGCTTGCCTGAAAAACCCCATCCCCCCGCTGGCCGTTGGCCTGGGATTCGTCGAGGGATGAAAACGAAGCGACGATGACGACCTGATGCAAACTTATGAGATCCATCAGCCGCGCATTTTTTCCATTATTGAGCGCTGAAAGATTGGAGCGGAGCATGATTCTGGAGGAAATCCGGGAAAGGGATTCAATCAGATAGGGGAGATTCGGGTTCAGCTCCGGCGCGCCGCCGGTAATATCAATGGTGTCAAATTTGCTTCTTTGAGCATAGGCGACCACGGCTTCAGCGGTTTTTTGATTCATGTTTTCCTGCTGTCGATCCGGACCGGCGTCCAGATGACAATGCCGGCAGGTCTGATTGCATAGGAGACCGACGTTGATCTGCAATGTGGTGGTTTCCCGCCGGGTCAATTGAAGATCGTGGGCGGCAAGGGTTTTATTGAAATGATCCATGGCGTATTGACTTTTTAAAATGGGCTTTCTGTTTAAAAGGATATTTTCTCTGCGATGTTGCGCATCTGAACGCCATGCACCAGGGATGCGCCTCCCCGGATGGCATTGGCCACGTGAACCGCTTCCGTCATTTCCGAAAGGTTTGACCCTTTTTCCAGACAGGCTCTGGTATAGGCGTCGATGCAATACGGGCACTGGACGGCGTGGGCCACCGCCAGGGCGATGAGGGATTTCTCCCGTTCCGTGAGCGCGCCGTCGGCAAAAACCGCCGCATAATAATCAAAAAACTTTTTCGCCAGATCCGGCGCGTTTTTTCCGATTTCCTCAAACCGGGCCAAATCGGCCGGGTTGTAATAGGTTTCCATTTCTTCCTCCTGTTTCATCGGCATTTATTGCCGGTTGCTCAACGCCCGTTTAAGGACCAGTCATAGTCAAGGTATTTGATATTAATTTTGCCTGACTTTTCAAGGATTTGCCGGTTCAAATCTTTGGATGCATGTTTGGAAAAAAACGCCGGGATGTCATGATTAAAATCTTCGGCGAACCATTTAAAGATGCTGCTGACATAGAGCGTGTCGTTGTCGAGATAATTTCTTTTCGGATCATTGACAAATCCCTGGGCCGCTTTATCAAGCTGCCGGTCCAGCGCGGTCCCGTCATAGGGTTCGGAAATCAGCTTGGGGCAGCCTTTGGACGCGCAATTGATGGCGAAATGGACTCTGTTATCTTTGAATGTGGGCCGAAGAATTTTGTGTTCAATTTCATCTAAGGATAACACCTGCCCGTCAATCCGGCAGATTTTCTTCTTCCAGGGACTGGAGAAAAGAGAACCCAGCTCTTTAATGGATTTAACGCCGGGATATCCACTCAAAATCAGTTTGATGGTCCAGGCGTTATAGGCATTGATGTAAAAAGCGAACTGCTCATCGCGCGCCATTTTTTTCGTGTTGGCCGATTCCAGTGTTTTCAGGTAAGCGTCCAGTTTTTTTTCATCATTTTTAAACCCCTGATAATCGACCATACCGTTGTGGACGTGTTTTGACAATAATTGCGCATATAAGCTATTGTCAACACCTGTATCAGCGGCTATGACCGTTGATACCGATGCGATCATAAGACATCCCAAACATAAAACAAACTGAATCAGCATTATTTCATTTTTCATACTTCTTCCTTTCCATTCGGTTATCAACATCGGCTATTGATTTTATTCCTGATGCTGAATTTAGGATTAAATTTTATTATGCACCACCCAGTACCAGATACTTGACACCAGAAAATACACGGCAAACAACTCAGCGACCAGAAAAACACAATAAAACCAGAGCCGGTTCAGCAGACCAAAGGGCACCAGCAGGCCGACCTTGACGATTAGAAGCAGCCCAAGAGAATAAAATGTGAAATAATATCCGTTTTTTGTAACCATTTCTGTCAGAAAAAACAGACTGATATTCATGATGACAAATAAGTTGGTTGATCGGGAGAGGTTGGACCAATACATTACCATCTGTTTTTCAAATGATTCGTTTAAAAATTTCAATATTTTCATATTGTTCAGGAATCCTTATCTGCTATGACAGAATCGCCCGGACATCCACGGAGGATTCATGCCCGAGTTTTTCGTAATTGTCTTTCAGCCATTTTTCTGCGATCATTGCGCCGTCCATCCGCCATCAATAGATATGGCCGCGCCATTGATGGATGCTGATTTTTCATTCGCCAGAAACAATGTCAGCGCATTTAATTCTTCAAACGTGACAAACTTTTTGGTGGGTTGGGCTGCCAGAAGAACATCCCGAACCACGGCATCCGGGGTCATATTTCTGGCTTTGGCCTGGTCCGCGATCTGACCTTCCACCAGAGGTGTTTTGACATAGCCGGGGCAAATGGAGTTGCAGGTAATTCCTTGTTCGGCGACCTCTAATGCCACGGTTTTGGTCAGTCCGACTATGCCGTGTTTGGCCGCGACATAAGCGGATTTAAACGGAGACGCCACCAGGCCGTGAGCGGATGCGATATTAATAATCCGCCCCCATTTTTTGGCTTTCATTCCTGGAAGGGCCGTGCGGATGGTATGAAATGCGGATGAAAGATTAATACTGATAATGGCATCCCATTTTTCCGGCGGGAATTCATCAATCGGCGCTACATGTTGAATCCCGGCATTATTGACAAGGATATCCACGCCGCCGAATGCGGCCTGCGCATCTTTGACCATTTTTTTGATCTGTCTGATCGGCTTTTCCCATGTCCGCCGCCGAATATAACGCGCTGATTTTATTTTTTGCTTCAAGATCAGCCAAAAGCGATTTTATTTCATCCGCATCGCCGAATCCGTTAATCATGATATTACATCCCGCTTTCGCGAAAGCCCCGGCCATGCCTTTGCCAATGCCGCTTGTGCTGCCGGTGATGAGAACCGATTTGCCTTTTAACATAATGCCCCTCCTTGATTATTCATAATGATTTCATTACAATATCGCCATAATAGGCTAATGCCGATTCACCGGTATTGTCCGAATCCGTCATGATAGCAATTCCTGTGATCATGGGCGGCTCCTTGCCGAATGCCGTCTTATAGTCATCGAAAATATTTCTGGACTCAGAAACCCAGGCCCCGGCCTTCATTTTGCCGCTTTCCACCACGATCATCCGCACCCTGTCCGTGTATGCGTTGGGCACGATTTTCCCTACCGGCGCATGACTGGCCCAAATATAATTTATCGCGCCGAGGGGGGGGGTATTCACCATAGAACATTTTAATCCCTCCGAATTTCGCTCGTTCGAAAAATCCGACTTTTTCCGGATCATATTCAAAGGCGATATAGATGCGGGCGGGATAGTCATCTCCGGATTTTTGGGTGACGTCGCCCTTTTTATAAATGTTGGTTGCTTTCCACCGCCATTCGATGATCGGGTATTTGCGCGGGTCGATGCGTATCTTGCGGATTAAACCGGATGCCGATGCATCACTTTTCGCCTGAACCACAGTGGCGCCGTTATCTTCAATCAGACGGTAATCCGTATGTTTTTTAATTTTTTCAAAAGTCAGAGGCTCCCAGCCGGAGGGAATTTTATCTCCAGGATTGGCCGCTGAAAATTTTCCGATATACAGGATCTCCGCATTGTTTACGATTGTTTCACTGGCCTCCGCAATACCCGACACGGACGTGAGAACAGTGCATAAACTCGCCGCCAATAGCATGAGGATGCGATGCCGCGTCATGGGGTTTCCTT
>PCSG01000231.1:7532-8514 GCA_002772195.1 Desulfobacterales bacterium CG23_combo_of_CG06-09_8_20_14_all_51_8
CAAAGTTTTTAACAACACGCCCCGCCGCTGCACCCGTCATTCGGATTATCCGCCTTGACGGACGCCGGGGCACAATCAAACGGGCCGTAGTGGATGGACCGATCGCCGGTGACAGTGAAATATTTAGAAAATCGTGTTTTTTGAATTATCGCGGCGGTATTGCCGCACACCAGCATGGGTTTTCCGGTGAAAAACCGGTGATGATCGTCCAGATCGAAATAGTGCGGATGATGGGGAACCGATCCTTGGTAAACCGCCACCTGGCCGTAATCCTCGCAAATATCTTCCAGATCATTGAGCTTGAATGCCCGGACCGTCATGGAATAAAAATCCACCATGCCGATTTTTGCTTCAATTTCCGGGTTGCCGAGACAAATCCGCCTTTTTGCCGTCACCCGGTAATCCGGGCACCTCAGACCAGCTAACAGTCTCCTGAAATCTTCTATGTACATGGCGCCGGCCAGACATTCGCCATGAAGCACCGGATCATCAGTGAGGTTTTCAGGCACTCTGCGGCCTGTAAACACATCGGAAAAAAAAAAGTTCCCCGCCCGGCTTGAGTACGCGAAAAATTTCCCGGAACACGGAAGGTTTATCCGGCGAAAGATTGAGTACACAGTTGGAAATCACCACATCAATGGAAGCGTCTTCGATATCCAGGGCCTTGAGGTCCTCGATATATCCTTTGCGGAAATCCACATTCGGACGTTCGTATCCGAATTTCCGGGCCATTGAATTAACATGTTGACGGGCCACGGCAATCTGTTCGTTGGTCATATCCACACCGATGACAAACCCGTTTTCGCCAACCAGCTTTGATGCAACATACACATCCCTGCCGGTTCCGCATCCGAGGTCCAGCACCGTGCAACCTTCCAGCGCCGGAGGAATGGGGGAGCCGCACCCATAAAATTTTGCGATAATTTCATCGTCGATTTCGCTCATGGCGGCTTTAATGTCTGGGGGCAGGGATTCGATGCAA
>PCSG01000231.1:8530-12133 GCA_002772195.1 Desulfobacterales bacterium CG23_combo_of_CG06-09_8_20_14_all_51_8
TAAGGTCTTTGGAACCGCCCAGAATTTTGCCATAGTAGATTTTCAAATTTTCATGGGTATTAGATGACGGGAGCATGGTTTCTTCCTTTGTTTTCGGGCCGATAATAGGCGCTTTTCTTCAATTCATTCTTATAAATAATTTGTTCATGGGCCTCTGCCGCCATCATGATGTATGCGCCGGAAAATGCTTCCAAGTCATACTGACAAACCAAAATACCGTTTCTCAGCGGATGCCTGAGTTCCGACGCATGTTCCAGAGCGCTTAATGCTTCCATATCCCATCCTTTGCAAATGGCCCAGGACATATCACCGAGGACTCTGAACTTCCCGGCTTTGGCCGCAAAACTACCCAGGTAACCTATCATGTCCTTCGGGGAATCCGTTCCTTCACTGAGAATCAAACGGCCATCTTTTAGATCCCTGCCGAGCGCAGGATATTGAAGCTCCAGAGCGGATATAAAATTCTCATTTTTTTCAGGGGGCATGACCACAAGCACCGTTTCACCCGCTCTTAATCCCGCAAGAACATAAGAGATCGACGAATCCAGCGCCTCCTTTTTTTCTGAGAAAAAATGCGTCACATGAGAGCCATCAGAGAGCCTCAGTTCACCCGTCCCCAATGGTTCTGGCGTCTGGATTCTTGAATCTTTCAGAAAATCCAGCAAATCATTTTTATAAAAACGCCTCTCTTTTCTCCCGCCTACACGGCAGCATTTGAGCGCGCCTTTATTGGTCCAGCGCCGGATGCTCATTTCCGAGACGTTTAAAAATTCAGCCGCTTCTTTGATGTTTAAAAGTCGATCCATCAAAAAATTTTCCCCTTCTTTTTTATCATACAAACCATCGCATGATTTTACATTTGATCCATGGGGATCAACAGCAAGGCACCGGTCATCCTTAAAGACGCGTCCGCTTCTTTAAGGCATCTATCCTTTACGGCTTTCAGAATCTTTGCCGCCGCGGTTTTGTGCCAAAACCATCGGTTAAACGCTTCAATTGACGGAAATCCCGAACCCGGGCGGGCTGTTACTGCTTCAAAATAGAACGATTTAAGATCTTGGGCGGCCAGCCGCAACGCCGTTGCAAGGGAAAAATCCGCCTCTGAAAATTCCGGTGGCTCTCCGATGACAAATCCGCCTAATAATTTCGAAGCGGAATCAGGTGAAAACGCCACAATTGCCGTGCGATTTACTTTTTTTAGATTCAGGCCATACCAGGAACGAAGTTCTGCGACTTCGCGATTAAAATCTGATCGCAGGTTTTCCAGGTCGTTGTCTTCTCCCATCCGGTTTTTGAAACTCACGGGACAAGACCACTCCTTAAAGCTTTTATCCTTTCCGCCGGATTCATCAGGGGGATCATCGGGAAAATCCTCTATCAACGGACCCTTTGGCGCATTCAGAAGTTCAAGCGCCGCTCGGAGTACCCGGTGCTGAAATTCCGGATTTCCAGGAGCCCCCAACGGCCGGCCGAGTACAAACGGAACCCAGAGAGCCCTCGGAGGGCGTATAATTTCCGTATGTTTTCGAATCAAACTGATCTGTGTGGTGGAAATTCCGTCACGCTCCAAATAGTGTGCCAGCACGCCCACGGCGCGCGTGCATAAGGGTCAAACCGGCACCAAAAGGGCTGCATCCACCTGGTCACCTTTTAAGAGTAACGCTAAATTCCGGGCAGACGGCTCCATTTCAGCCGGATCGGTTGCTCCCATAAAAGAGTAATGATAGTCGGCTACGCTTCCGATAAATCCCTCTGCGGCAAGTTCCTGGAGCCGGTCTATCGGGAATACGACATTCCAGTCCTGCTGAAAACCGATACGATCAAAGTTGGTGGAGACATGACTCATTACCAGTTCTCGTGCCTGGATGTTCCCGGGGATCACCCGGTAGTCACCGGACATTCCTTCGAAGGGCCTGTCGCCTCGTCGGTGAAGCCCAGCGGTTGAGATCAGGGAAACCCGCCGTTGGGAAAGAGGTTTTCCCGAGACCCATGGCGTATTTTCAAAAGACGGGCAGGGAAGATTCGCAATGTGGCTGCGCGCAGGTTCAGGTATTTTGTTAAGACGGGCCATAAGATGCCTCCTATTTTTTAATCAAACCTATAAAATTATTATAACCCGGATTTTTAATATACTTCCTATACTTTGCTATTCATTGCTAAACAATATGACTCGTTATGAGTGATGTCAAGCAGATCGCCGCTGAGTTCAGCGCGGCCGGGATGTGTTCATGGTTCCAAAATTGAATGAATGGACCCGTGGGGAAAGAGAATTATCGGGATTGATAAAAGGCTTTTAAAAAAAGTATCTGGTGGATTCTGAAAGGTGAGCTGACAAGATGTCAGTCAAGCCCCGGGATATCCCTCTCGCCACGGCACCACCGAACAGTGTCAACTGCGTCGAACACTAGGCTGATGCCGTTTACCACCATTATCACAACCGCAAAAATAAATTCCGGTTTTTCCATAACCATGCCTCCGGAAAAATCGAGCAATCGCATTGCGATAAAAACGGATAATGGAACCCATGCGAATAAATGAGGCATCGCCATCAAGCGGCTCATGCCGCCCTCATAAAGCATGATGGGGATATTGGTTATAACCACGAAAATGGCCGCAATCGCAGCGGCTTTTCCGGTTGGCGTATGGATCATGAAAAATGCGGCGGCATTAACGGGAACCAGGATGCCTCCCACCCATACCTGCACCCAGATCGGCAGGGACTGCCATGATCGCCAGACAGACTTGACGGAAAAACGGTGGCTGTTATGTTGCATTTCAACTCCCTGAAATTTGACTTGCCAACACCGGTTTCTTCGGGAATAGCTCACATGGAGGACTTGTATTTCGGCCCGGCGATGAGAAAATTGTTGGGCAGCAAGGACCGGACTTTTTCCAGGACGCTTCCGAAAAGCATCTCCCGGATAAGACCGTGGCCGGGAGACCCCATTACCACCAGGGCGTCATGAGGAACACGATATAAATTGATTGCGAGATCTCCGGAATCAAAGATTTCCCAGCGTCGCACCTGTTTATTCATCTCATCGCCGAGATTTTCGGCTTCAAGAATCCGCCGGTAATCCTCGGCCGTCTGATTTTCAGGCAGGGTGAAAACATCCATCGGCAGGCCGGATAACCGGCTGATGCGCAATCCCAGACGAAAGGCCCGGACAGCAGTGTGGCCGCCCCCCCCGAACAGGACCGCCACGGATGCCCAGGGTTTATACGCGGCCCCGGCGATGAGTACCGGGAACTTTGCCGACCGGATGATGCGCCGGACCCGGAGGCCGATATAGCCCAGGCCGATTTTGGATGAAAAAGCGCTGATGGCGTGAGAGCAGCACATAAACCCGAAGTTTACAGGGATGTCCGGCAAAAGGGGAGCGGTGAAGTTTTTCGGTTCGATGAACGCCGGCTCCGGCAATCCCTGGGATCGGACGATTTCCACGGCATGGGCCCGGGCGGTTTCCGAGGACGTCAGATAAGCATCATCCATATCCACCTGGACCACGTCATTTTCAAAATACATCAGAAATTTCAAAAATTTTGGAACATAAATCACCAGAGACGCGCCAATGACTTTACAGAAATAGGCGCTCTGGAGCA
>PCSG01000231.1:12177-12379 GCA_002772195.1 Desulfobacterales bacterium CG23_combo_of_CG06-09_8_20_14_all_51_8
CGTGATTCCATTGGCCTTATCCCTTCCCCTTCCCCCTTCTACCTTCCCCCTTCCCTACCCCACCGTCTGGACGATCAGCTCGCTGCGATATTTATCTAAAAGCGTGGCCTTGGAAATCATGCCCACAAACCGGTTATTGGCCACCACCGGCATGCTGAACAGCCCTTCGGCGTCCATTCGGTCTAAAATCTGCGCCAAATCA
>PCSG01000068.1 GCA_002772195.1 Desulfobacterales bacterium CG23_combo_of_CG06-09_8_20_14_all_51_8
ATTTCCTCGGCTGCGCGATTAAACGAAGTGATTTCCCAGTTATGATCCACCGTAAAAACACCGTCTGAAATACTTTCAAGAATAATCCAGGTGGTATCCGGGTCCAGTTTTTTGGTTTTCGGAAGTATTGGCATATTTATTTGGTATTCATTGGCAGGGTTGATCTCCCAGACAATTTGCTCACCCGATTCATGCCGGTTTTTAGCCCGAACCGAAGGTATCGGATAAACGAAAATTTCACCCTCTCCCCAGCTTTTTCAACAACTGATTGGCCGCTGTCAGCAGCGGATCCCACACCGGGCCAAAGGGCGGGGCATAAGCCAGATCGGTCTGACTGAAACGTTCAACGGTCATCTGGTTATGCAGGGCCACCGCCGCCGCATTGATGCGGTGGGCAGCCCCTTCCCGGCCCACCATCTGGGCACCCAGAAGCCAGCCGGTCTTCCGGTCCCCGATCATGTGTACATGGATGGGGGTCGATCCCGGATGGGCATGGGCCCGGGACCGGCTTTTGATGATCTCGGAGACCGGATCAAACCCGGCCTTTTCGGCCTCGGCCACGGTCAGGCCGGTGCGGGCCACTTCCAGATCAAACACCTTGAACACGGCCGTGCCGGCAACGCCATCCAGCGCCGTGGGAATGCCGCAGACATTGTCCGCCACCGCCCACCCGGCCCGATTGGCCACCAAAGCCAGGGGAATCCAGGTTTTTTCTCCGGTCACCACATGATAGGCGTCCGCGCAATCTCCGGCAGCATATATGTTATCATCTGATGTTTTCATCTGTCGGTCAACGGCAATGGCTTTTTTGATGCCGGTTGTCAGGCCGGCCTGAACGGCCAATTCGCTGTTGGGGGTGATGCCAATGGCAACAATCACCATATCTGCTTCTAATGTAAGGTTTTCACAGACTACCGATAGTGATCCGTTTGCCGGTTCGATTTTTTGGACCGAATGCCCCATGTAAAGCTTTACCCCGTTTGATTCCACCTCTTTTTGGACCCTATCCGACAATTCATCGGCCATCTAGGGGATAAAAGTTAAATTGGGTTTAACCATGGCAACTTCAATGGATCGGACGGAAAGGGCTTCACACATTTCAAGGCCAATATACCCCATGCCGATAATCACGGCCTTTTTGACCTTATGTTCATCAATATACGCCTTAATTTTTCTGCCGTGATCCAGATTTTTTAATGTCAAAACGCCTGGAAGATGAAACCCCGGAAGATTCGGGACAATGGGTGATCCGCCAGTGGCAATCAGGAGTTTATCATAAGGATATTCAAATTTTTGTCCCTCATTTGTAACCCCCAGAACCCGCTTTCTCGCAGGGTCAATAAATTCAACCTCATGACCGGTCAAAAGGTTGATTCCCTGTTTTTTTCTAAAAACGTCAGCCTGCCGAACCACAAGGTCTTCAATCGCTTTTCCCGGCACTGCTATATTATAAGGCATGCCGCAGGCGCTGTATGAGACATCACGGGTTTTTTCGAAAACAGTCACATTCATTTCCGGCATGTTACGTTTTGCCCGGCTGGCGGCGCTCATGCCGGCGGCATCTCCGCCGATAATCAGAAAATTCATAGGTTCTCCTTTTAGGATACGCAGGATGAATTATCGCAGCGATGCTTCCTCACCATAAATGGATTATTTTTTCCCCCTGGCGCAGTTCACCCCTGACCTTCTCCATATGCCTCAGCGTTGCAATCTCTCTTTCCAGATCCGACGGCGTTATTTGCAGCTTCTCTGCGATGATTCCGGGCGCTGCGCCGCCGGTCTCCTTTAATATCTGTAATATCTTTGATTGAATTTCAGTCATTGCAACGCTCGTTCCATCTCCTTTTGAAAAGGATTTGGCGCTGAATACTGCCCATGGATCACATGCCTTCGCGGGCGAAAGGCGATCCATATAGCAGTCCTCGCACAAATTCTGTCCATGCAATTCCCGTCCTTCGTTTTCTTTGATATTCGCGTTGCATTTATCACATCTCATTCAACCATCTCCTTAGCTTTATGACCAATGCCAGATCATAACCGCCATGCTTTTAACAAACTGATTCAGCGACGTTAATAAAACTTTATCATCCAAATGAAACAAAAGAAAACGGAATTCACAGTCTTTATTCGGTCTTTGTTTTGCCTGTTTCTGGATGAACTGAGAATTTATGGGAACTATGAGGAAATTTTTTAAGAACCCGAATATTGTCTCCGGTCGGCGGTAATTTTTTATCTTTAACCAGAACAAAATCATCGACACCACTTGCAGGCATATGGCATTCCCAGCAACTTTTCCCCTCAAATTTCAGATTTCTGTCTTCGTGGCACCTCAAACAGACACCGTTCCCGGCGGTTTCAATCCACTTCTCATGCCCTTCATAATAACCGAGACGACAAAAAGTGCGCTCATCTGCCTTGTACTTGTCTTGCTGCGCTTTTCCCGGCACATGGCATTCCAGGCATGACAGGGAAGCATGGTTTGACTGCAAAAGTTCATCATAGATTTTCGACACGTTATGACATGCTGCACAGTTTTCGGCTTCAGGGAAAGTTTTGGGGTCAGGCCCTTTAAGCAGCGTATCCGCCAAAACAGGAGAATGGCAAAAAAGTATAGCGGTCAATGCAATTAAAAAAAATCTTTCCATTTCTTTTTCTCCTTCTCTTTTTTAAGATATTATGGAAGGGGTTATTTCTGTTATAGGCATATCAGGGGAAGTTTCTTCAACCGGAATGATTGATTCCCAAGGCACATCCATTTCAGTAAAAATATTTTTCAGTTCTTCCGGGCTTCGGGCAAGCCATAGGCAATAGCGAATCCCTTCTTTTTCATTAAAATATGTCCGAACCCACCTCGCGCTTTCAACTTTAGCCCGTTTACGCAAATTGGCTTGAACCACATGGCAATCCACTCCAGGATTATTGTGAACCGCCATAAATTTTTTAAATTTATTCATGCCCCTTTCTCCTTTGCCTGTTGTTTGAAATATGGTTACCCTGTTTTTTATCTCCCTCCCTTTCAACTATGATTTATTGAAATTTTCTTTTCACGCTCGGAAATTCCTCCAGATTCGTATGGGGAATAAACAGCGCGGACGTGAATTCCTCCATGAACCGGTTGTTGCTTGAAAAATCGATATAGGTCATGCGGTTGCAGATTTCCACAGCCTCTTTCCGGTGGGCTTCGGAAAGCAGCGCCATATAAGCTCCGGCGATGGAACTGTTGCCCATGTATTTGAATTTTCGGCGGTCTATATCCGGAAGCAGCCCGATGGAAACTGCTTTTTCCAGGTCCAGGTATTGCCCGAACCCGCCGGTGATGATCATGCGGTCGATCATGGAGATATCCAGCCCCGCCTGATGCAGCAGCACCTTAAATCCCGCATACACCGCCCCTTTGCTCCGGATAATATTTTCCACATCCGATTCCATGAACAAAATATCCTTGTCCACGGACGTTTCCCCGGCAAAAGCCAGAATATAGGCGGGTTCATCTCCGTCCTTCGTGATTCTGGGATGGCCAGCATCGCGAGTAAACTTGCCATTCTGCTGGATAATCCCGGCCCGGACCATTTCCGAAATCAGATCAATCATGCCGGACCCACAGATGCCGCGGGGGAGGACATCCTCCACCACCGAAATTGCGGGAACAAGGGTTTCCGGGTCAATGGTGACTTTTTCAATGGCTCCCTCTTCTGCCCGCATGCCCCAGCGGATGCCGCCGCCTTCAAAAGCCGGGCCGGCGGAACAGGAAGCGGTCATGAGCCAGTCTTTGTTTCCCAGGACGATTTCGCCGTTGGTGCCCACGTCTATAAACAGCGTCAGAGGGTCTTCCCTGTGAAACCCTGTATAGATTAGGCCGGAAACGATATCGCCGCCCACATACCCGGCAGGTCCGGGCATAACGAACACCGCAGCCTCAGGATTCACCTTGAGGCCCACACTGCCGGCCTTGAGAATGGGAAAGGCAGATACAGAGGGGACATAGGGCTCCCGCCGGATATGCCTGGGTTCGATTCGGAGCAGCAGATGGACCATGGTGGTATTGCCGGACAAAACCACATTATCGATGCGGTCCCGGTCAATCTCTGCGCCGGCAATGGCCTCGTTGATCAGTCCGTTGATGGTGGCCAGTCCCATGTCGCTGAGTTTTTTCACGCCGTCTTTTTCCGCGCACACGATCCGGTTAATGACATCATCTCCGCAGGCCGCCTGCCGGTTATGGCTGGATGTGGCAGCCATAACCGTGCCATCCTTCATATCCACCAGGTACACGACAATAGACGTGGTGCCGACATCAATGGCCAGCCCCAGGGAACCGGCCCGGCCGTTTCCGGGAACCACCCCTACGATTTCGCTGGAAAACCTTTTTTTTACAACCGATGCGGTGACTTTCCAGTTTTCATCCCGCATGGCCGCAGCCAACTCCCGCATGACGGTCAGGCCCGCGCTCATGCGGCTGACATCACATCCGTTTCTGGAAAGCCCCCTTAACAGGCGGTCCATGTCGCTGATGGAATCGTCAAGGGTGGGCGGTGACAACTCAAGAGAAAAATGCGCCAACATGGGCGTGATGTCTGTGACCAGCCCGCGCATCCGGTCCGTAGCCGCCTTCCCCATGCCGGCTATTTTTAACTTTTTCTCCAGGGTTTCTTCGGGAATGCGCACGACAATATCGCAGTGAACCGTGGTCTGGCAGGCCAGAACATAATTTTTCCCCTTTTCCGCCGGGGTCAGCAGGGGAGTGGTGGCGCTTTTTGCAGTGCCGGATTCCAGGATCAGTTTGCATTTGCCGCAGGATCCTTTGCCGTTGCAGGACGCATTCAGAGGTACATCTCCGAGCTGAGCTGCGTAAAGCAGCGTGGCTCCCTCAGGAACCCGGACTTCCTTGTTATCCGGCTGAAACACCACGGTGTGTTCTTTTGTTTTCGAAAATGGGACATCGTCAATGCCTTTCCCGCCGCGCTTTTCCATAAACCAGATGGGGCAGGATGAACGAAATTTGCAGTGGATGTTCGGGTCCACGCATTTCAGACATTCCTCGCACAGATAATGATTGTGCTTCATGCATACGAAATTGGTTTCCCGACCCGGATGATTGACACATTTTCCCATGATATGCTCCTATTTTTCCCGTGCAAACGGCCAGGCCATGATGCCGCCTTCCATGACTTTCACGTTTTTCCAGCCCGCGGCCATGAGAATGAGGGCCGCTTCATAACCCCGCAAGGATATTTTACAAAAACAGATGATCTCATGTTCCTTGTCCTGGGGCAATTCCTGCAGGCGGTTCCGCAAAGCGCCAAGGGGGATCAGGGTTTCACCCACGCCGAGCCGCAATTGTTTGTATTCCTGAGGCGAACGGGCATCCAGCAAAAATGGCCGGTCCGCATTGTTTTTTTTATCATTAACTTTCCCCCAAACTTTTTGACAGGATATACCCACCATCCGGCCACTGAGTTTGTTCTGCATGATGTGGGCAGATGCGATAAAATGGTCAATGGCCAGGGAAAACGGCGGGGCATAAGGCAAATCTGAATTAACCAGATCATGGACCGCTAATTTTCCCTGAATGGCCATGGCCGCCACCGCCACCTGCTTGCTGACATCGCCGGGGCCGACGCACTGATAACCAATAAGCCGCTGATCGCCTTTATTGACCACCATTTTGCTGATCAACATCTTGGCCCCCATAAACCCAGGCTTGTCCGGACTCGCGTTCATTACCGTTTCAATTTCAAACATCCCCAACGCCCGCGCCAATTTTTCAGACAAGCCCGTGGAACCAGCGGAAAATTCAAAAATCTTGCAAATCCCGCTCTGCACCGTTCCTGGGAAAATGGCAGAATTCCCGTTCACGGCATTTTCACCGGCCACCCGGCCTTGAAGATTTGCCAGATCCCCGAATGGGGCCAGCACATTCTCTCCGGACAGCAGGTTTTTAACCTCCACGCAGTCACCGGCTGCATAAATATTCGGGTCCGAGGTCTGCATTTTGAGATTTACCGAAATACCGCCCAGTTTTCCGACTTCCAGTCCGGAATCAGAAGCCAGCCGAGAATTGGGTGTGACACCAATAGCCATCACCGCCAGCTCACATGGGATTTCCTCACCATCCTGAAGCTTCACGCCGGTCAAGTGGCCGTTCTCACCGACAAATGCGGACACCCCGTTGTTGAGGATGACGTGGACAGATTTGCTGAGGACATGATTTTCAACGATCTTTGCCAGTTCCCAGTCCAAAAATGACAGCAATTGCGGCAGGCACTCGACAATGGTGACTTCCACACCAGCCAGTTGCAGGGCCTCACAGGTTTCGATGCCGATCAGTCCGCCGCCTACAATCACGGCTTTCTGAACTTTTTCCTCATCCACCAGCGCTCTCAAATAATCAGCATCCTGAATGGATAGCAGCGTAGAAATACCCTCTAATTCAATGCCGGGAATGGGCGGCATTTTTGATTTTGCGCCCGTTGCAAGAATAAGCTTGTCATATTCCAGAATTTCCTCTTTCCCATTGACCACGTGCCGACAGGTTACCGTATGTTTTTCCCGGTTAATGGACGTGACTTCCACTTCTGTCCGGGCTTTGATATCTTTGGTTTGCATAAAAAAATCCGGATCCCGCATTGCACCGGTGGGCGCGCATAGCAACATATTCCGGTCATCAAACACATCCCCGACATAATAGGGATATCCGCAGGATGCCATCGACAAATACGGGTCTTTCTGGATGATGGTGATGTCCGCCGTCTGGTTTATGCGCCTGGCCCGGGCGGCCGCCTTAGCGCCGGCGGCTGATCCGCCGATAACAATCAGTTTTTTGGGTTTCATGGTCAATTTCCTTTTAATTAAAAAATTCTGATGGCACATTCATTGTCGTGATGACATTCATCTAAACAACAGGGCCGGGAACAGTTTCAGTTTCAGGTGAAGGGCATAGGTTATACAATTTGTATGCCAGGCAACAACCAACATCGATAATTGTAATCCAAAGACGGATATTTTTTCGACAATAAAAATATTAACCTATTGTAATTTAATATTAATTTTTAATATTACGATTTGCTGACAGGTTCAAATCCACATAAAATAAATATTTTTTCTTGTCTCTTCTTGACCCGGAAGCCGAACGACTGATACGTTAAGGTAACGATAGTATCGTTAAGTAGCGTTCATTTTGACAGCCAATATTTTTATAAGGGTCGCGGTCATGTCTGATTTTTCCGATTCCAATGATATCTGGAACCCTCATTTCGCTCACCTCTTGCTCGACGCTATGGCGGAAGGTGTATTTACCCTCAACGCCGCCGGTGTCATCCAGTCATGGAACCCTTCCATGAAAAAAATTTCCGGTTATTCCGCTGCGGAAGCCATTGGCAAGACCTGCCGAATGCTTAATTTCTCCAGTTGTTTTAACAGCGTCTGCCCGAAAGATGCGCAGGAATGCGGCATATTTCAAAATGGCGCTGTGGCGCCCACGGAATGTAAGCTCATGCATAAAGGCGGGCATTACCTGTCCGTCATTAAAAATGCACGACTGGTTAAAAATGGGGACGGAACGATCATGGGCGTTGTTGAAACGCTCACAGACCTGACTGAGCTGACCATCGCGCGTCAAAAATTTGACGAAGCCAGGCAAAAACTACAAGAAATCCATCAATTTGGCAATATTATCGGCAAAAGCGATGTGATGCAGGATGTTTTCAGGGCGATACAGGCCGCAGCCAACAGCGACGCCACCATTCTTATTCAAGGAG
>PCSG01000366.1:0-232 GCA_002772195.1 Desulfobacterales bacterium CG23_combo_of_CG06-09_8_20_14_all_51_8
GATGTAAGCGTAAAGCTCGTCAAGATCACGAGCAGCTGACAATCATTAATTAATATTTCATAAGGAGGTAAACCGGAGGGCGGGAAATACCGGGTCGGCCGGTCTGTCCCGCACGGAATCCGGCAAATGGAATCCGGCAAATGGAAAACTAACGTTTGAGAAAGATTATCATGACCGAATCCGATGAAAAATCAGTTAAAGAAGCATCAAAGTCTCCGGATACGATTAAAAC
>PCSG01000366.1:258-7580 GCA_002772195.1 Desulfobacterales bacterium CG23_combo_of_CG06-09_8_20_14_all_51_8
AGTATCGATCCAAACGCGATATTCTCATCACCATCCGGCAGCCGGAATATTCCTCCGTATGCCCCATGACCGGGCTGCCGGACGTGGGATGCATCACCATCGCCTATGTGCCGGGGGAGACCATCGTGGAACTCAAGTCCCTGAAATATTATCTGCTTCAGTACCGGAACGTGGGCATTTTCTACGAGCACATCGTCAACCGCATTTTAGAGGACCTGGTGGCGGTGCTGAACCCCAAAAAAATGACCGTGACCGGTGATTTTACGCCCCGGGGCGGGATTACGTCCACCGTGACGGCGGAGTATATCAGGAAATGATGAATGATGAATGCGGAATGATGAGGCGGTAGGGTGGATTAGCGCAGCGTAATCCACCGGGAACGGATTTTGTCATTTGCCGGATTACGCGCTGAAGCGCTAATCCGGCCTACGGTTTTTTTGAATCTCCTTCAGCCTTCAGTCTGATCCCCTTTTCCCCCAAAATCCGGGCCAATTCTTCCGCCTTTTCCCGGGGCGAACCCGTGAGAACCCGGCCCGTGCGTTTTTTTTCCGGATACGCATAGCTTAAGGTCCGGCAGGCGGCGGCCGGCGACGGGAGGGTTTCCGATGCGATGATTTGGATACGGGCGTCGGTGGCCCGCAAGAGATTGGACAGGGACGGATACCGGGGCTCGTTGATGCCGCTCTGGACCGTTACCAGGGCCGGCAGGCGGATGTTGAGATTTGTTCTCACGCCGCCTTCAAGTTCGCGCAAGACGTGAATTTTTCGGTCCGCCGGATTCAGGGTTGCTTCAATCACGGACGTGGCCCAGGCAAGGGACAGGCGCCCGGCGATCATGGGGCCCACGGCAAACTGCATCATGTCCTCGGACATCACGCCGCAGAGGATCAGATCGTAATTCTTTTCGCGGGCAACTGCCGCGATATAAGAAGAAACAAGCGTCGCATCGCAGGACCCCGCATAATCGGCCTGGATATGGATTCCGGCGTCAGCCCCCATGCCCATGGCCCGGCGGACGACTTTCCGGGCGGCTTCCGGTCCCACGGTGGCGGCCTCCACAAAGGTTCCGGGAAGTGCCTGCCGGATCAAGACCGCCTCTTCCACCGCAAACGCATCAAACCGGTTCATCCGCATGTCGGCGTCGTGGTCCACCCGAATTTCCAGACCCCTGTCACATGGCCCGATGACAGGCCCGGGATCGGGCACGGCTTTGACGCATACCAGAATTTTCATTTTAAATCCATTTGGTTCTAAACTGATTAAGGGTCGAATCAGGTAAACCGGTTTTCTATTCCCGATTCTGATTTTATATTACCGTCCCGGCGCAGGAGGTCAAGCAAAAATAGAGCGATCGTTCGTTTTTGTGTTGACTTCACGGGGCTGCTTGGGTAGAATTTTTTAAACAAAAACGCTTTATTCACCTATCATAACCGGTTGGATCAGACGCAATGACCTTTGATGAATTCAAACAAGTGGCCACCCTCTCCATGGAAGAGATCTGCCATGAAATTTTTGCGGAAAAACAGGCGTCCATTAAAATCAAAAAAGAGGCCGTGGCCGTGAAAAATCTGGCCAACATCTTTCATGCGGCCCTGACGCTCAGCAATGAACGAGGGTTTCAGTCCATGAGCCTCAGGGCTCTGAGCCGCACGTCCGGGCTGAGCATGGGCGCTCTGTATTCTTATTTTACCAGCAAAGAAGAACTCCTTGAGATGATTCAGAATCAGGGCCGCAGGCTCACCCGGAAAGTGCTGTCCCGGCAGATTGATCCCCAGTCAACGCCCGGCGCAATGCTGCGCGACGCCATCCGCGCCCATCTTTATCTCACGGAAATCATGCAGAAGTGGTTTTATTTTTCCTATATGGAAACCAAGAACCTGGATAAAAACCAGCAGAAAAAATCCATGGAAAGCGAGCTGGCGACCGAACAGGTGTTTGTGGATATTCTTGAGCAGGGACTTCGTCAACATGTTTTTCATGTCACGGACCCGGTGTTGTCGGCGTCGGTGATCAAAGCCATGCTTCAGGACTGGGATGTGAAGCGATGGAAATATGCCCGGCGGCAGATTTCCGTGGATGATTATGCGGATTTTGTCATCGGTTTCGTGGAATCGGCCATCCTTGGCCGCAATCCGGAACCTGATCTTCCAAACAAGTCAATCTGAAAAGCATTATCTCGCGCAGAGTCGCCGGGAGCGCAGAGAAATAATTTCTCAGCGTCTCCGCGCCCCTGCGGGAATAATATGTGTATGGGCCAAAAACAGAAATACGAGGAGAGTGCATTGAAAAATCTGATTTATCGCGAAAAAGATCATATCGGGTATCTGACCCTGAACCGGTGGGAAAAATACAACGCGTTTAACGGGCCGCTGATTGATGAATTCGAGCAGTTCTGGCACGACCGCCGCTATGATGACCGGATCCGGGTGATTATTTTAGATGGCGGCGACGCCAAGGGATTCTGCGCCGGGCTGGATATGGAAACCTATGCACCGAAAATGTTTGAAGTGGACCCCACCATCGCTTATAACGGCCAGGCAAGAATGGCCCGGACGCTTCTGGCCATGCGTCAGGCGCCCCAGCCGATTATCAGTTGCGTCCATGGGGCCGCGTCCGGCATCGGATTTTCGCTGGCCATGGCGTCGGATATCCGGATTGTGGCGGAAAACGCCCGGTTTAACGCCGCTTATATCAATATCGGGCTGGGCGGCGCGGATATGGCATCAAGTTATTTTCTTCCCCGGCTCATCGGTTCCGGCCGGGCCAATGAATTTCTGCTCACCGGCAACTGGATGAGCGCGGAAGAGGCCATGGCTTTAGGGTTTGCCAGCCGCCGGGTCCCACGGGAAAAAATGATGGAAACCGCCGAAGAACTGGCCAGAACCATGGCCGGGAAAACCCCGCTGGGCCTTCGCATGACCAAAGAAGCCATTAACGTAAACCTTGACTGCGGCGGGCTTGAGGCGGCCCTGCAGATGGAAGACCGGAACCAGATGATGGTGATGTATTCCCTGAAGTTGACGTCCCAGGGAGTGAATTCATAACAACCTGGTGATCTGCAAGTTATCGGCGGTCAGAATCATCGGTAAGGGAGAAAATCACCAGTTTTCGCACAGGAGTTCAAAAAACTCCTGGGGATGCACGCAGGCCGGACATTTTTCCGGGGCTTCTTTTCTCATGTGAATGTATCCGCAGTTCAGGCATCGCCAGGTCCGCTCCGTATCCCGCTGAAATACCCGGTCGGCGGCCAGATTGCCGGCCAGTTCCCGATATCGTTTTTCATGCTGGCGCTCAGAGACGGAAATGGCGTCCCAGGTGTCTGCGGCCCGTTCAAACCCCTCTTCCCGGGCGATTTTTGCAAAGCCCGGATACAGTCCTCCATGGCCCGGCGGCTGAAATACGTGTACCGGTTTCGGGCCTGGGATTCCCCGGCAAAAGACAAGAGAAGATTTTTGGCGGTCTGGCTGTCCCTGAATTTTCCCATGATATTAAATCCTTCAGTCATCTTCTAAAATTTCAATGGCGACGGCCCCGCATTCCGCGGCTGCCTGACGGCAAAGGGCCTTGTATTCATTTGGGATTTCTTTAAATTTAACGGTGGATTTGAGCTGGTCCTCATCGTATTCAAACACTTCCGGACACAGGTTATTGCAGTTTCGGTCTCCCATACATTGGCTGGTGATGACAATTTTCATGCCGACCTCCTTTGAGTTTTCTCAGTTGAATTACCAGTGGAAAAATATTTTCTGATACCGCCGCCCACCAGAATCACGCCGATAGCGCTCATGACAACGGCTGGAATCAGGTTGTGGAATCCTTCCAGTTCCGGGCTGATATAAATCGTGTGGGTTTTCATGAAGAGTATCCATGCCAGGCCCCCGAAAAACAAAAGCACCCCCAGGGTCATCCGGACGGCCTGGTTCAGCCGGCCCTGTTTGCGGGTTTTTTCGGTGTCGTCGAGCGTTTCGTAACGGATTTGGAGCCGGTCATGAAGGATGTAAGCGGCCACCAGCACTATGATCGTGACGCTGGTTACAAATTCCCACATATAATAATAGAGTTCGCCCATTTATAAATGCTCCTGTTTTAAGGCAAGGCAAAGAGAAGAATAATGGAAAAAGTTTTTCTCCGTGCGCTCCGTGGTTAAACTGTTTGTTGTCAATTCGGAAAAATTTAGGTTTCTTGAGAATATAAAGGTTTTGGATGGGAAAAGCAAGGGCGCAAAAGCAAGGGCGCAAAAGAAGGGGCGCAAAAGAAGGGGCAAATGAAAAATCCGCCGGGGCGATTCCTCGCCCCCGGCGGTGAAAAATGGATTATGCCGCTTGAACCGTTATTTTTCTGGGCGTTGCCTTCGCGACTTTCGGCAGGTTCAACCGGAGGACCCCGTCATTTAAGGTGGCGTTGATTTTTTCCTGGTCAATGACTTCAGACAGGGTGAATTATTTTTTTATTGCCACGAGGCATGGATGTTTCCCATAATACAAATTCAAGTTGAAAAATTACCATAAGATGCGGCCTCCGCAGGAGGCCTTGCGGGAACAGTCCTGATGCGCCCGTAAAAAGTCGGATTCCGTCATGCCGGACTTGATCCGGCATCCAGAACATATTGAAATTGCTGGATTCCGGCTTTCGCCGGAATGACAATAAGTTGTTTTTTTTGACTTTTTACGATATTGCCAGTCCTAAAACAGGGGGGAATATGGCGGGAAAGAAAAAAGGACGGAAAATATCTGGGAAAAAAGCGGGGTTGTCGCCGGGGTCGCTGGTTTATGTGGGCAGCCGTACCGACGAACCGGTCCGGATATCCATCATGGATTATGATGCGGACCGCATTGATGAAATCCCCGAAGCCACCCTCGACGATATCAAAAAATGCATGGCCCGGGATTCCGTCACCTGGGTCAATGTTTCCGGCATTCATGATACGGCCATTGTCGAGGCTGTGGGCCGGCTCTATCATCTGCATCCCCTGGCCCTGGAGGATATTGTCAACACCCGCCACCGGGCAAAGCTCGATGATTACGAAAACCATCTGTTTCTGGTGCTCAAGATGGTGATTCAGGAACCTGAAACAATCCGGATTGTTTTTGAGCATGTCTGCCTCGTGATCGGTCCGGATTATCTGATATCTTTCCAGGAAAGGGAAGGAGATGTGTTCGGGCCGGTCCGGGAACGCCTGAGAAAGACCAAAGGCCGGATCCGGAAATCCGGTCCGGACTACCTGGGATACGCCCTCATGGATATGATCGTGGACCACTACTACGAGGTTCTGGATCAACTGGGGGAAGAAATCGAAGCCATCCAGGAAGAAGCACTGTCAAATCCCACGGCAAAGATGCGCCGGGCCATTCATGACGCCCGGCGCCAGGTGGTGGTGCTGCGCAAAACCATCTGGCCCCTGCGGGAAATCGTCGCCGGCCTGCTGCGGGGGGAGTCAAAACTGTTCCAGGACGGCACCATGATCTTTCTTCAGGATGTCTATGATCATGTGGTTCAGGTTATCGATACCGTGGAAACTTACCGGGACCTGCTGACCGGGGCGATGGAAACCTATATGTCCAGCGTGAGCAACAAAATGAACGAAACCATGAAGGTGCTGACCATCATGGCCACCCTGTTCATTCCCCTGACGTTTCTTGCCGGTGTTTACGGCATGAATTTCAAATACATGCCGGAACTGGAATGGCGCTATGCCTATCCGTCGTTCTGGGGGATCGTGCTGGTGGTGTTTCTGGCGATGCTTCTCTGGTTTAAGAATAAAAACTGGTTGTGATCCCCTCTGGACGCAGCAGCAAAAGAGGCAACAAGGCGGAGCCGGTGAAGAAAAAAATGAAACAATGCTGTCAGGCAGGGGTTGCCATTGCGGCCCTGGCGTTTTTTGCCATGACGGCGACACCTGTCTGGGCTCAGGATGACGCGGCGGGGAAAGCCGATGACCTGGCGGCGGCGGTGGCCGAAGCCGCGAAAACCGAAGCTGAAAACCTGGAAAATCTGAGAAATCAGCTTGCCCAGGCCCGGCAGTACCAAAAAAGCGCGGTGGATCAGATCAATGCCTATAAAATTCAGGGCGCGATTTTCAGCAATCAGCTCATTGCGCCGGAAACACCGATTAAGGAACTGGAAAAATTCTGGCTGGAAATTCAGGGCGTCCCGAGAACGCTGTCAGAACGGATCAAAGAGTTTAAAGCCCGGAAAACCAGCGTGGAGCCGCTTTTAAGTCAAACCCAAGACCAGGTGGCCCTGACGGAAAAGCAGATCGCGGAAATCCCTGGGGAAGCGGCGAGTGAGCCGAAACTATCCATAATCCGCGGTCAGCTGAAGGGACTATTGGCTTCTTTGCTGAAAAAACAGAAGATTCTGGTCGAACTCAATGGCGTGTATACGGAAATGAGTGACGGGTCTGTAAATATCCGGCAGGAATTCTATGACCTGTCCGGCAGATATAATGAAACCATTCAAAAAAGAAGAAAAAAGGAACTCCTGGAACGCCAGACGTCCCTGGTCAGCGTCGGGCTCAAACAGATCATTGAGGAAATCAAAGAAGTTCCCTCTCATCTTCAATCCGTTGCCGGCCCGGCATTCTGGGCCGAACAACTGGGTTTTATCAGGACCGGCGGCGGGTTTTATTTTGTTGCTTTTGTGACGCTGTTTTTGATGATCCAGGGCTTTATTTTTCAAACCCGGCGTTATCTGGCTCGCCTCAAAGACCATTCGGAATTAAAAGAGCATTTTTGGAGCCGGCTGACGATATCCATTGTTCAGAAATCGGTTTTCCTTCTGGGCTCCACCCTGTTTTTTTATTTTTACGCCGAGTTCGGGCCGTTTCCATCAAAACCCCCCATTGTTCGGGCCGGGCTCAATCTGCTTCTGGTCTGGCTGTTTTCAGCCGGATGTATGGATGCGCTCCGTCTGTACTGCGGCGATGAGGCCGTTCCCGTCCCGAAAAAGCCGGTGGTTTATCTGAGGCTGCTGATCACCCTTGTCCGGTGGTTCGGCGTCACTTATATCCTCCTTTCCTGGCTGGGGGCCGGCGCCACCGTGATAATTGTGTGGCGTCTGATCTTTGAAATCAGCCTTTATGTCTGGACCTTCTTTTTCTGGAACTGCGTGCAGAAATCCCGGGCAGCAGAGAGTCCCGAGGGGGCTCGCAACCTGCCGCCCGTGTTGCTTTTCTTCAAATTATTATCCTTTGTCATCGTGTTTACCCCCCTGATTCTGGAACTTTCCGGATACGGGTCCCTGGCCATTTACTGGCTGGCATCCTGGGGGCGGACCGCAGTGGTGGCGCTGTGGAGCCTTCTGGTTTTTTTGATTCTACGGGA
>PCSG01000165.1:0-579 GCA_002772195.1 Desulfobacterales bacterium CG23_combo_of_CG06-09_8_20_14_all_51_8
ATAAAAACCAAAGCTCAATGAGTCTTTGACTCATTTACCCGAGCGGAGCGAAGGGTGAAGATGAACTGAATAGTTCATCGACTCGCACCTTCGATGAATTTTCAATTCATCTCGGTGAGTAAGCTATAATAAACTAAAGGTCGACCCCTACCTATTAATTAAAAACAGTTTTTAAAAATAAAATATGAAAAAAACAGTTCCAATTGCAATAGGAGTTTTAATTTTAATTGTGCTTATTTCCAGTTTTAGTTATCAGTTAGGAAAAAAAGCAGGGCTAACGATTGGGGCAGAGCTAGGAGGAGTGGTATCGCCGGCAACTTCTTTAGTAAAATCAAAAGTGATTCAATCTCAATGGGCTTCAGCTCGGGGGAAAATTACTGAGATAAAAGATAGAACTTTGACCTTGGCCGCTGCCGGAGATAGTTTAGCCATTCCAATAAAAGAAAATGCAGAACTAATTACTTTGGTAACAGGAGAGGAAGGCACTCTTGAGCCGAAAACGATAGAATTTAAAGATATTCAAGTTGGCGACGAAGTGACAGTTCAAATAGAGGTCTTAGCTGGAGGACAGCTTGCCGG
>PCSG01000165.1:605-2239 GCA_002772195.1 Desulfobacterales bacterium CG23_combo_of_CG06-09_8_20_14_all_51_8
GGATTTTTATGGTCAAAGCCGAGGTCCGCGATGCGGTTGAATCCCATGGCCGCGGACCGGGCGCTGACCGCCGCCACAATAATCCAGAAAATTTCCCAAACCCCGGGATGGTGGTCCCGAAAGGCCAGCACCACCGCCGAAAGCACAAAGGGCAGGGCGAAAATCGTATGGGAAAACTTGATCATCCGGCCGTAGGTGACGATCTTTTCCATGAAGTTCCGGACCGGGCCGGAGGGACGGACGACGTTTGCCGTCATAAGGACATTCCCTTTCCGGAAATTTCCACGCCGCAGTCCGGGCATCGACCGTCTCTGATTTTATTTTGGCCCACCACATATCCCCGACGATGGATCAGGCGGATGCCGCATTTAAAACAGAACGTGTCTTCCCCGATTTCCCCGGGGATATTGCCCGTATACACATGGCGCAGGCCGGCCTTAAGGCCGATATCTCTTGCCTGAAGCACGATTTCCACCGGGGTCGGGGGCCGGTCCGTCAGCCGGAAGGTGGGATAAAACCGGCTCACATGCCAGGGAGTGTCGGCCCCGAGGTCATGGACGATAAATTCCGCTAAGGCTTTGAGTCCCTCCGGATCATCGTTTAATCCGGGAATCACCAGGGTGGTGACTTCGACAAAGATACCCGAGGCCCGCATCTTTTTCAGGGTTTCTTTCACAGGCGCGAGTTTCGCCCCGCACATTTTTTTGTAAAAATCATCGGAAAACGCCTTCAAATCCACATTGGCCGCGTCCAGAACCGGACTGATCCTGTCAACGGCCGCAGCGGACATATATCCGTTGGTCACAAACACATTTTTAATATTTTGCTGCCGGGCCAGTGTCGCCGTGGCCAAGGCCAGTTCAAAAAACACCGTGGGCTCGTTGTAGGTATACGCGATGGAGCGGCAACCTTCCTTTTTTGCGCCGGCTACAATGTCTTCGGAGGTGAAAAATTTCCCCGGAATCGGGCCGTTCCCTTCGATGGCGATTTGGGCGATATCCGCGTTCTGGCAGAACCGGCACCGGAAATTGCATCCCACCGTGCCCACGGAATAGGCCAGGCTTCCCGGGTAAAAATGAAACAGGGGCTTTTTTTCAATGGGGTCCACGTGACAGGCGATGATCTTGTTGTAAACCAGCGTTTCCAGAGTGCCGCTAGTATTTTCCCGCACCCCGCAGATGCCCCGCCGACCCTCCTTGATCACGCACTTATGGCCGCACAAATGGCACTCCACCGCCTTTTCCGGCAATTTTTCATAGAGCAATGCTTCCATGGGGACCTCCTTGGTTTAGCCTTCCGTCTTCTTCTCCGCACAACTGACCGGCCGGCTGTTTGCCTGGATCGGTTTTGCCGGCACCTTGAGTTCAAGAGGCTGGGTCCGAAACCGGGGCACGGGGGTGGCCATGATACCGGCAAACGCGCCAAAGGGACTTTTCCGGGCGAATCGGGACCCTTCAAACCGCTCGATCAGCGGACCACTCATGGGGTAAAAATGCGCGGTTGTTTGCCAGTCAATGGGCACAGGGCCGAGAAGCCCGACCAGCAGGGATTTGATCTCGTTGATGCTGAAAAACCGGGCCCGGTTGTAAACCGTTGTCATAAAAATCCCCCGAATCCTTCGCTGAAACGCAATC
>PCSG01000165.1:2258-4901 GCA_002772195.1 Desulfobacterales bacterium CG23_combo_of_CG06-09_8_20_14_all_51_8
TTCCCACAAACACGCCGTCCTTGGCCACCCGGCAGGCTTCTTCCAACGCTTTTTTCGGATCTTCCATAAATTCCAGGGACAGGCAAAACACGGCATAATCAAAAGAATTGTCTTCAAACGGGAGATCTTCGGCGCTGGCCCGGTGGAGATCCACCCGGTGACCCACATTTTTTTTCGCAATATCGAGCATATAAGGGGACGGGTCCACGCCGGTGAGCTGAATCCCACGGCCCAGAAACGGCTTCAGGCTGGCCCCGGCCCCGCAGCCGATATCTAACAGCCGGTCCCCGAATTTCGGACGCAGCATCTCAACCAGCAGGCGGTTTTCCAGGTCAACGATCCGCTGGTTTCCGTCTTTTTTCAGCCAGCGATCGTATGCCTGGGCGTCATTAAAATCAAATACATGGCTCATGGGGATGTTGTAATGAAATAAACGGATTTTATCAAGGACAAAGCAGGACTGCGCAAGGCATCTGATCTTCCCGATTTTTCCTTTGCCCATTCCCCATAATTAATGGTATATATTTTTTTTCCTTTTTTTTAAGGAAAATATGAATGACGGACTCGTAAAAAGCTGACTCATCAATGCCGCGTTTACGCAACAAGGAACTGTTTTAACTACAGAGAGCACAGAGGACACAGAGAACGCCTTTTCCTTATGTCTGCAACAAGCCATCTCTGTGATCTCCGTGTCCTCTGTGGTTTTCTGCAAATTTTTGGGCTTCCAGGCATGAGTTCCTTGGAAGCTGAAGACCATCAATTTTCGTCATGCCCGCGAAGGCGGGAATCTAATGATAACGAGTGGTTCTGGATGCCCGCCTTCGCGGGCATGACGTGATTCGGGACTTTTTTCGAGTCCATCAAGAATGAACCCACCGAAAATCATTCAAGGGGATAACGTCCGAATGAAATTTTATAAATACCATGGCTTGGGCAATGATTATCTGATCATCGACCCGGCCGACCAGCCGGCCGATTTGTCCGCCGCCGCCATTCAAGTCCTTTGCCACCGGAATTTCGGCGTGGGCTCCGACGGCATTCTGGTGGGGCCGATTCAAACGGAAGCCGCGGATTTTGCGGTGCGCATATTCAACCCGGACGGCGGGGAAGCGGAAAAAAGCGGCAACGGCCTGCGGATTTTCGCACGCTACCTCCATGATAAACACCTGGTGGGCGAGGCGGCCTTTCGCGTGGCCACGGCCGGGGGCGTGGTGGAATGCCGGGTCCTGGAAAACGGACTGGTCACCGTGGAGATGGGACAGGTCAGCTTTGACAGTGAAAAAATTTCGGTGGTCGGGCCCCGGCGGCAGGTTTTAAATGAAAAAATCGTCATCGACAATGAAAAAATCACTTATTGCGCGGCCACCATCGGCAATCCCCACTGCGTCATTGTTCGGGACGCCATATCCCCGGAGCTGGCCAAACGTCTGGGGCCGAAACTGGAAATCCATCCGAATTTTCCCAACCGGACCAATGTCCAGTTCATGAGAATACTGGACCGGGCCAACATCAGTATTGAAATCTGGGAGCGCGGGGCCGGATATACCCTGGCGTCGGGCAGCAGCAGTTCGGCGGCCGCCGCCGTGGCCGTCGCGCTAAAACTTACGGACGGGGCGATCACCGTCCACATGCCCGGCGGCAATCTTGAAATAGATGTCCATCCGGACATGACCGTCACCCTGACCGGCCCGGTGGTCCGGGTCTGCGACGGAGACATTGACCCGGAAATATTTGCGCAGCATCTCCCATCAGACAGGAAAGCATAATCTATTGATGAAAGATTTTTTTACCGTCACCTCCCTTGAACGGGTGTTTGACCTGCTGCCGCAGTTTCCCCTGGTGGAAACCGAACCCCTTCCCATTGAAGCGGCCCAGGGACGGATTCTTGCCGGGGAAATTCGGGCGGAGGAGGATATTCCGGGATTTGCCCGTTCCACCATGGATGGCTATGCGGTGCGGGCCGCGTCCACCTTCGGGGCATCCGAAGCCAACCCGGCGTATCTCACCTTGTCCGGGATGGTCGCCATGGGCGAATCCCCCCGGACTCCCCCCCTGCCCCTTGGCCATGCTATGCGCATCTCCACCGGCGGCATGCTGCCGCCTGGGGCGGACAGCGTGGTCATGCTGGAATATGCCGCGGAAATCGACGCAACCACGCTGGAAATCGCCAAAAGCGTGGCCCCCGGCACCCATGTGATTTTGAAAGGCGAAGATGTCGAAAAAGGCCGGACCGTGCTCTTGCCGGGCATAAAACTCCGGCCCCAGGAAATCGGACTTCTGGCCGGACTCGGCATCCGGGAAGTATCGGTTTACCGTCAACCCGTGGTGGCCATCCTGTCCACAGGCGATGAAATCGTGCCCATTGACGCGGTTCCCGGCCCGGCAGAGGTGCGGGATATGAACTCCTATTCCATCGGCAGCCAGATCCTGGAGGCCGGGGCCGTACCCCTTAAAATGGGCATTGTCAGAGACAATTTTGAGGCCCTGCGGCAGACTTGTCAGACAGCCCTTGAACGGTCCGACATGGTGATCCTCTCCGGCGGCAGTTCCGTGGGCATGCGGGATCTGACCATCGAAGTGCTGGAATCTTTAGCGGATTCTCAAATTCTGGTGCACGGGATTCCCATCAGTCCGGGAAAGCCC
>PCSG01000165.1:4941-7551 GCA_002772195.1 Desulfobacterales bacterium CG23_combo_of_CG06-09_8_20_14_all_51_8
TGCCCGGCCATGTCACCTCCGCCATGGTGGTCTTTCACCGGGTGGTGCGGCCCTTTATCGCCCGCATCAGCGGCATGGCCCCGGCCGCCATTTTTATGGAACGGCGAATCTGCGCGAAAATCAGCCGGAATATTGCATCGGCCCAGGGACGCACGGATTTTGTCCGGGTGCGGCTGAAGGATGAGGGCGACGCCCTGTGGGCCGAGCCCATTTTAGGAAAGTCCGGGCTTATCCATACCATGGTGCAGGCGGACGGGCTCGTGGAAATCGACATGAACACGGAAGGTTTGAACAAAGGCGCGGAAGTATCCGTGATTCTGCTGTAATCTTATAACGTTAATCGTAATCGCGTATGCACGAGAAGGACATCTGGAAATAAAACCTGGAAATAAAAAATGACTGAAGATCGAAACATCTACTTGAAAATGAAATCCCTGGAAGCGGCCCGGAAGATTCTTCTGGAAGCCTTTCCAACTGCTGATCCGCCTGCCGCCGAAACCATCCCCGTGATCGACGCGGTCCACCGGGTCCTGGCCGAACCCGTCTATGCGAATCTATCATCCCCGAATTTTCATGCGGCCGCCATGGACGGCATTGCCGTGGCAGCCGCCGTCACCTTCGGGGCATCGGAAACCGAGCCGAAGCAGCTCACCGTAGGCCAAGACGCCCATTATGTCAACACCGGCCATGTGATGCCGGCGGACACCGACAGCGTCATCATGATTGAAAACATTCATCCCCTGGATGATCGCACCCTGGAAATTGCGGCCCCGGCCTTTCCCTGGCAGCATGTCCGGCGTATGGGCGAGGATATCGTGGCCACGGAACTGGTTTTCCCCCGCTACTACAAAATCACCCCCTACTGCCTCGGGGCCCTGATTTCAGCGGGCGCCCCCCGTGTTTCCGTCATCAAAAAGCCGTCGGTATTCATTCAACCCACGGGCTCGGAGCTCGTGGATTTCCGGAAAATTCCGGGGGCGGGCCTCCTTCCCGGCCAGGTGCTGGAATCCAACGCCCCCATGCTCGGGGCCATGGTGTTGGAATGCGGCTGCTCCTATGTGAAAAACGACATCATCGAAGATGATTTTGAAAAAATCACCAACGCCGTTCAAAACGCAGCCGCAGGGGACTTTGACATGATCTTCATCTGCGGCGGGTCTTCGGCCGGGTCCCACGATTTCACTAAAAAAGTCATCGCCGAACTTGGAGACGTGCTGGTTCACGGCGTGACCATTATGCCGGGAAAACCCGTGATTATCGGCCGGATAAATGGAAAACCGGCCTTCGGGATTCCCGGGTATCCGGTTTCCGCCATAATCAGTTTTGAACAACTCGTGCGGCCCCTGATTCTCGCCATGCTGCGCCAGCCGGATGTGGAAGAAACCGAAATCCCGGTCATCCCCACCCGGAAACTCCCGTCCAAACTGGGCATTGAAGAATTTTTACGGGTCAAGCTGGGCGACGTGGGGGGCAATATCGTGGCCACGCCCCTGCCCCGGGGGGCCGGCTGCATCACCAGTTTCACCGAAGCCGACGGCATCATCCGGATTCCCGCGCATGTGGAAGGGATCGCGGAAAACAAACCCATGGCCGCCACCCTGCTGCGGCCCCTCGCCCACATCAAAAACACCCTGGTGGCTGTCGGCAGCCACGACAACACCCTGGACGTGATCGCCGACCTGATCCGCACGAAAAGCAGCCGCATCTCCCTTTCCTCCAGCCATGTGGGCAGCATGGGCGGGCTCATGGCCATCAAAAAAAAACTGGCCCACATGGCCGGCACCCATCTTTTGTCCCCGGAGGACGGCACCTACAATATTTCCTATCTTCAGAAATACCTGCCGGAGACGCCGCTTCGGCTCGTTCATCTCGTGGACCGGGAACAGGGACTCATCATCCGGCGGGAAAACCCCAAAAATATCCGGGGCATTGAAGATCTGGCCCGCAGGGACGTCACCTTCATCAACCGCCAGGCCGGGTCCGGCACCCGGGTGCTGCTGGATTATAAACTGGGCCGATTGGGGCTTGATCCAGCGGATATCATTGGGTATTCAAGCGAGGAATTCACCCATATGGCCGTGGCCGTGGCGGTTTTGGGCGGAACGGCGGACGCGGGCCTGGGGATATATGCGGCGGCAAAGGCTCTGAATCTGGACTTTATCCCGGTCATCACCGAATCCTATGATCTGGTGATTCCAGCGGAAGAATGGGACACGGAAAAAATCCGGCTGCTCATGGACATTATCCAAAGCGACACGTTCAAATCCCGGGTCGCGGCCCTGGGCGGATATCATACGGAAACCACGGGAAAACTTCTCTGGGAAAACTGCTGATGCCCTATGAACTTTTAGATCACACGGCGGACATCGGCATCCGGGTCACGGAGCCGTCGGTCAAGAAGCTGTTTGAAACCGCGGCCAGGGCCATGTTCGACCAGATTGTGAACCGGGAGGGGCTTTCAGGCGTGCAAGCAAAAGAAATTCAGACAGACGGCATGGACCGTGAGGATTTGCTGATCAACTGGCTCCGGGAACTTCTTTGCGTATGGGCCATCGCGGGCAGGCTGGTCAAAGACGTTCGGATCCAGGAAATTTCGGACTCCCGGCTGCG
>PCSG01000165.1:7585-7760 GCA_002772195.1 Desulfobacterales bacterium CG23_combo_of_CG06-09_8_20_14_all_51_8
CAGCATGAAATTTTAAAGGACATCAAGGCGGTGACTTACCACGGCGTTTTTGTCGCCCAAACAGAGGCCGGGTGGACGACTGAAATTATTTTTGACGTATAAGGGAACAACGGAAAATTTTAATTTGCTTATCTACTTTACTTAAGCGCGGTTATATTGGTAACGTACCAACTGG
>PCSG01000165.1:7773-8675 GCA_002772195.1 Desulfobacterales bacterium CG23_combo_of_CG06-09_8_20_14_all_51_8
AGAAATCTTAAAATGGACCTCATTCAAATCAACGATTTCCAATGGGAAGTAAAGCCCCAGGGACCCATGCGGGTGCCGGCCCGGATCTATTCCAGCGCGGAAATGATCAGTATGGTTAAAAAAGAGGAAGCCGTCCAGCAGCTCGTGAATGTGGCCCAGCTTCCGGGAATTCTCACTGCGGCCCTTGCCATGCCGGACATTCACTGGGGATACGGGTTTCCCATCGGCGGCGTGGCGGCCTTTGACCTGGACGAAGGCATTATCTCCCCCGGCGGCGTGGGTTACGACATCAACTGCGGGGTGCGGCTGGCAGGGACTCGTCTCATGGAAAAGGACGTGAGCCACCGACTGGAAGGACTTGTCGACGCCCTTTTCAACGCCATCCCCTCGGGCGTGGGGTCCACGGGTAATATCCGGCTGACTGAAAACGACCTGAAAAAAGTTCTGAAAACCGGAAGCCCATGGGCCGTTGATCACGGCTACGGGGAAGACAGAGATATCGACCGCACCGAAGATTCCGGGTGCATGGCGGACGCGGACCCGGCATCCGTTAGCCCCCGTGCCCTGGACCGGGGAAGAAAGCAATTGGGCACCCTGGGGTCGGGCAATCATTTTTTAGAAATCGGCGTGGTGGACGCCCTCTATGATGAGGCGGCGGCCCGGGCCTTCGGACTTTTTGAAAATCAGGTCACCGTCTTGCTGCACACCGGGTCCCGGGGCCTGGGATATCAGATCTGCGATGATTTTCTGGCCTCCATGACCAAGCGGCTGGCAACCGACGGGGTACCCGTGCCGGACCGCCAGCTTGCCTGCGCCAGAATCAAATCCCCGGCCGGGCAGCAGTATTTCCGGGCCATGGCCTGCGCCGCCAATTTCGCCTGGGCCAACCGGCAGGTGCTCAT
>PCSG01000267.1 GCA_002772195.1 Desulfobacterales bacterium CG23_combo_of_CG06-09_8_20_14_all_51_8
GGTTCCACAAACGGACAGCATAGACATCCTGATGTTGATTACGGTAAATAAGGGAAAAACAACATGAAAATTTCAATGATGATTTGCCGGTCATGCAAGCAATCGATTGTTTTCTTATTATGTCTCCTGGTTGCGGGATGCGGCGGCGGTGGCGGCGGCGATTCAGACGACACGGTAACCGGCGCGGACTGGACGTATATGGTCTATATGGGCGCGGACAACAACCTGTCCACCGCCGGTCTGTTTGATCTCAATGAAATGGAGACGGCCGGGTCCGGCGAAAAAGTCAACATCGTGCTTCAGGCGGAATTCAGTTCGTTTTATACGGATTTCGGGGCCATCGGCCACAACGATTATAAAGGAGAGACCCTTCGCTTTCTGGTCCAGGATGACGGGAATCCCGGCAACGTAAATCTCGGGGCCGGAGAATCCATCGGAAATGTGGACATGGGGTCTCCCGCAGCCCTGACGGATTTTATTAAATGGGCCGCCGCGGCCTATCCGGCCGATCATTATGCGCTGGTGGTCTGGGACCATGGGGCCGGCTGGAAAAAATCCACGGTGTTTAAAGGCGCGGTGCAGGATGAAACCAGTGATTCCTTCATGAGCCTGCCGGATCTGGCCGGGGCTGTCCGGACCGCCGGGGTGCATCTGGATGTGATCAATTTCGACGCCTGCCTCATGGCCATGTACGAGGTGGCGTATGAGTTTCTGGGACTCACGGACTACATGGTGTTTTCCGAGGAAGTGGAACCCGGCGACGGGGACCCTTATGATACGATTCTTGCGGCTCTCAAGGACCAACCCGACATGACGGGTAGAGATCTCTCAGAAACCATCGTGGAAAAATATTATGCGTATTACAGCGACCCAGACACCCGGTCGGAAAATGTGACCAAGTCGGCGGTGGATATGTCGGCCCTGCCGGACCTGCAGTCGGCCATGCTGAATCTTGCGGATGCGATTGTCACAGATTACGACACTGTGTCCGGGGTGATCGCCCAGGCCCAGGCCAATGGGCAGGGTTTTGAATACAAAAGCAATCTGGACCTGTATGATTTCAGCGCACGGATCGCGGGTGGGCTGCCCAATAGCGCCGTCCGGAATGCTGCTCTCGACGTGAATAATGCGGTGTCCAGGGCTGTTGCTGCCAATCGGACGATAGGGGATTCGATGAGTGATGCCTTCGGCCTTGCGGTGTTTGTTCCGTCCCTGGGCCAGGTGTCGAGCGACCAGCTGTTCAACGACCTCCGGGATTACAATCTTCTGGCCTGCAACCAGGCCCGGGCCACCGTGTGGTCGGAAGTTGTGGCGAAAATCGTGGCCGGTTCCCAGGAAACCCTGCATTCCGGCGGCTTTTCCTTTTATATCATTTGGGACACGGATGCGGATCTGGATCTCTATGTGTGGGAACCGAACCTTGAGATTTACGCGCCGTGGATGGGCCAGACCACACCCAACGGTTTTTTCTCCGCAGATTCCTATGATGTGGGCGAATCGGTGGAATATTATGTTTCCAATGACTATGTCCAGCCCGGCGCTTATGATGTGTTTGTGGAATATTTCAAGGACGGGAAGACCGGGAAAAAGGCGAAAGTGGAGCTCTGGTATCTGGACCCGGATGTGGGCGAGTGGCAGATGCTGGGGCCGGAATTTCTGGATTTGAGGTTCCCCTATCTGGGGGATTTCAGCGATATCGATTCCCTGGAAGAGCTGAACGCCTTCAGCAATTACTGGTATGCCGGGGCCTTGACCCGGGCGGTTCCCGAAGAAGGAACAGTGACGATCAACGCAGGCCAGCGGAAAGTAACCTTTCATATGGCGCCTAAAAAGCGGGCTCCCAAATTGAATGCGGAGGTGAAGAAATGAAATGGAAACGAATACTCCTAATGTCCATGCTCGCAGGGATGATTTTTTCAGGCATAGGCGCCTGCGCCGGAAATTCTCCTGCGCAAAATTCGTCTTCGACCGAACAGCCGGGCGTTTTGAGGCTGATCCTCGAAGAATCTTCGCGCTTTGAATCCGATACCGTTACGGTAACGGGAGTTTTTCACGGATGGCGCGGGCCATGTCTTTACGGCCCGCCGGTTTCCCGCAGCGACTGGATGATCGCAGATGAGTCGGGCTGTCTTTACGTGAATGGCCCGGTTCCTCCCGGCTTGGATCCAGCGAAACCTTCCGGAGAAAAAATTTCCGTGACCGGAGTGGTGCGACTGAAGAAGGGACGGCCGTATGTGGAAATTCAGTAAAAAACGTGGGAAAAACGGAATCCGCTCTTTTTTGTGATTTCATTTTCAATTCCCGCCCCTATGATTCTCCTGTTTTAAATTTATTTTGAGCATTAACCCAACTCTGTGGTTGAATTAAGCCGCCGGTGATGATAAAAAATTAAAAATGAAGTCCCGATTCGACATCATCACCGACGCCCGGAAAACCCTGGAACTGCCCGAAACCGCCACATCCGCCCAAATCAAGAACAGCTACCGGCGGCTCATCAAAAAATGGCATCCGGACCGCCATCCGGCAAACCGGGAACAGGCGGAAAATGAAATCCGAAAAATCATTCAGGCATATGAAATCATCAGTCAATACTGTGATTCATATGCCTATTGCTTTAGCCGGGAGGAAGTGGAAAAATACCTTTCCGACCGGGAACGATGGTTCCGGCAATTCGGGACCGACCCCATCTGGGCGGGTGACCATGAATAAAAAATGGATCGAGGATATGGGGGCCAAGGCCGGATTCCCCCTAAAATCCAAGGGGGCGGTGATCGTCAAAATCGATGAAATTTATGGAGTGGCTCCCGGCCCGGGAGCTGGAAAAAAACTCGCTTAGAAAAAAGGAGGCCTACGCCATGCCAGAAGAATTCAAACCCGGGTGCGCCCGGCCTACCGGCGGACCGGTGGGAGAGGCCGTTAAAACAGAAGCCACACAACCGGATATTTGATGATGATGCCGGTGTGGAAACCCGGGGCCGGATCATCATCGACCCGGATGGCGTGGTCCAGGGGTTTGAAGTTTTGACGCCGCCGGTGGGCAGAAACGTCAGCGAATCGTTAAGGCAAATTCAGGCATTTCAGCGGGTGCGGGAAAGCAAGGGCTCGGAAGCCACGCCTTCCGGATGGAAACCCGGCAAAATGACTTTAAAGCCGGGCATCCATCTGGTGGGCAAGGTGTGGGAGGTTTGGAAAACCAGCATGGCGTTTGATTGATTTAGGTAGAAGGTTGAAGGCTGAAGGGAATCTGATGGATTTCCCTTCAGTCTCCTGCCGGACTGAATAAAGCATAAATGGTTTCAATCATATTCCGCCTCCCTGGGCATTATAAACAATGTGACTACTTTATATTAAATGTTGTCTCATTTGTCAAACGAACTCAAATTCTCAAATTCGGCAGGACTGTTTTTATCCTCCGGTTTCCCCAAATCCAGCTTCTCCCACGGAATTCCGGTCCGGAAATGCACATCCCGCTGAGGGAAGGGAATTTCAACCCCTTCTTTCACGAATCTTTCAAATATGGCGTAATAGAGTTTGCTGCGGATGGCCGGGATAGCGGTCTTCCGGACGTCAGTCCAGACCAACAGGTGGAAATTAATGGAATTATCTCCATACCCGACGAACCGGACCTCCGGTTTTTTGGACATGATCACTTCGGGTTCTTTTTCAGCCACTTCCAGAACCATTTTTTCGATTTTTCGCGGATCTGATGCGTAAGACACGCCAAAGCTCACTTCAATGCGGATGACAGGCGATGACAGGGTATAATTAATGATGGTATTGGCCGTGAGGTCGGCATTGGGAATGATGTATTCGATATTGTCACGGGTCTGCACCCGGGTGGACCCGAGATGAATGTCGGTGACCATCCCCATGGTGACTCCCACCTGAATCCAGTCCCCCCGCCGGATCTTGCCGCCGAAAATGATGGCAAACCCGCTGATCAGGTTGGACACCATGCTCTGAAGGGCGAACCCCAGACCGATACCGATGGCGCCGGCGAAAACCATCAGTGCCCGCAGATCAAACCCCACAATCTGAAGGGAGATGAATCCGCCGATGATCAGCATGAAATATTTCAGAAATGTGTCAATGGCATAGGCGGTCCCCGACTCCACCTTCATGGACGGATAAATTTTGTAATTAAGCCAGGCGCATAGCATCCGGGCCGCATAGAAAAAAATCACCAGAATCAGCACTGTTTTGACAATAATCCACAGGGACAGCGGCGAGTCGCCGATACTGAACAGGGGAAATGAAACAGCCTGGATGAGGGGGGACAGGATGCCCAGCAGATCGGCCATGATCAGCAGGGTGATGATCGTGGAAATATAAAGGATAAGGCCTTTCAGGGACTGCGCAAAGGCCCGGGCGTGCTCATCAACGCCGTCGATCTTTTGCTCCCAGCGCTGAAGCCTGCGGATGACCATATAATAGACCACGGAAAACCCGATGTACACCCCGGCAATGGCCCAGGTTTTGGTCCACAGAACAATGGAAAAGTGCTTGTAGCCGGCGCACCATATCAGGCCGGTCATGAGGGTAAGCCCCATCACCGGATAATAATACCGTCCAAAACCCCGCACAAAGCTCTGATAGGACTTGCCCGGGAGCTGGGGCAGTAGGGACAGCACCGCTTTTTTCCGGAGCAGAATCAGAAGCAGGAAAACCGTGATGGACAAAAAGATCAGAAACCGAAGAAAGGCCAGAAAATCCTCCCGCAGACCAAATGCCTCGGCCCCCCATAAAATCGAAACACCGAACAGAACATACAGCACGATGAATCGGAACAGACGAAAGACCGTATCCCCGTATTGGGTCTGAATGAAAAATATTTTCCGTTCCACAATTCCCCGGATCAGGCTGATCACCAGGGCGCCGATGGACCACAGGGCCAGCAGGCGGCCGGTGAGCAGAAACCAGGGCGCATCATAGGAGATAAACGCCTTGATCAGGGAAAACACCCCGAATAGAATCAGCGGGATCAGGGCCGAGGTGACGGAGATAAGCCCGAGCATCAGAAACGGATCGAGTTCGTCGGGCAGTTTCTCAAACAGCGGCTTAGCGATCTTTTCCGCCTTTAAAAGAACCCGATTGCGGCCGATGAGACTGTAAACAATGGCAATCAGAAAAACCAGCATGACCAGAGACCCGGCAAGCCCCAGCACCCGGCTCTGCTCATGAATTTCCGCGATCAGGGCCGGCAGTTTTCCGGGCAGCGACAGGGCCTCGTCATAAAGATATGCCAGGGTGTCCGGGTCCCATCCCGGAGGGGTATGCTCAAACAACGACCGGGCCTGCCCCCGGAGGTCCTCGGTAACCTGGTCGGCCCCCCGCTTCATGGAACCGGTCATGTCATCGGCAAACGTAACGGGTGCGCTTTTTCCATCCACCGGGGACTCGGCGGCGGGCTTCCCGACAGCGGCGAAAACAAGCGGGACAGTGGTGGGATGGACCAGCAGGGCCATCCAAAAAATAAATAAAATCAGTATCGGCTTCTTCATGGAATGATTATTGTCTGATGGAATAATATTGGTAAAATGGCCGCCTGTCCGATGGGGCGTCAGCCCCAGGGAGCGTGATGGTTTTGCCCGGTCCGTTAAAAGGGAGGGGATTCTCACCTGGAAACAACGGCGCACGGATCAGGGTCAGGGATCCGGGCAGGGTTTCCCAGCACCGGGTGTCAGGAACTTCCATGAGGAAAAAGGCAATGCGGACCAACAATTCCAGATTATCATTCTTGACATTGTGAGCAATGGCCTCTTTGGCCGCCACCCGGGCGGTTTCCTTGGCGATGACCTGGACCAGCCGCTGATTCAACGACGTTCGTAAAACCGCCCCCACATCCGTGGTCACCCGATCCGCTTCCCGGAGGCCTGCTAAAGGCCCGACGCCCGGCGACGGGAAATAGCCGCCGCGATCCTCATAGGTGACAAAAGAAAACCGGATGGACGGCGGAAGCACAATATTCTGCGGAACCTTCACCGGGGCCCGGCCCCGACTGAGAAAAACAATGGCTTCCCCGGTCGGGCGTTCCTGTGTCCCGGATTCCGGTTCGGAAAGGAACTGCCGGAAATGCGCCACTTCATCGTCAAAGCCCAGCCGGTTTCCCAGATCAACGAGTTTGCGGGCCACAGGCCCTGGATCGCCCATTACTCCCGCCAGTTTTTTGTACTCAATATAGGCCCCATTGATTTCACCGACGGCTTCAAAACAATGGGCGATGAGGGCACGGGTAAAATAATCGCCGTCGCAGGCCTCCGGGTAAGTGTCATAAACTTCCAGTGCCTGCTTGGCCTCCACCAGGGCGCTTTCATGATTCCCCAGCATCAGAAAGTTCATCATCAGATAGGTGTGCACCAGGAGCCGCTCCGCATACTCCCCCTTGTAATCCATCAGCCATTCGGATGTCACCAGGGAGGCGGCCTGCTGGCCGGCGCGGATGATATCCTGCTCCCGGATCAATTCAGAGGCATCAAGCAGAATATCCGCGCTGCCCTGATAATCCCCGCTGTGATGCAGGATGACCCCTTTTTCCATATAATACAGGAGCCGGTCCCGGGACCCCACATTTTCAGGATCGGCCAGGGCCTCCGATGCCCGGGCCGCATCGCCGCTGTAAAAAGCGTCCCGGGCACGGGTGAGGCTGCCGGACGCGCATCCGGAAAGCATCAGGCCCACTCCCAAAAGCAAGAGACAGGCGCATCGGGCCGCAAGGGTTCCATATGTCCGGACAGGGCCGGATGGTCGCATCATTTCAGACCTGCGTCATCTGCGGCGGGCCGTTACCAGCCGATAAACGGTTTTGAAGATTCCCGGACGATTTCCGCGCTGTCCGTCCATTCAATCAGACCGGTCCGCAGATCCGTGAGTTCCAGGGTCAGGCTATAGTATTGCAGAGTTCTCTTTTTCAACCGCACCTGCTTGGGTTCTTTTTTCTCGATGGAGCGCAGGGTCCCGCTGATCATGTACTCGGCCCCCACCTGCCGGGCCCGCTCGAGCCGGGTTTCGGCGCTGACATTGCCGCCGTACTGGTAATCGGTTTCTGCGGCGATATTGTCCCGCTGAACCTTGTTGACAAACCGGGCTTTACCGGACTGAAGGATTTCCCGGCGGATATCATCGGTGATGCCGTCGGTTTCAATGTGTTCGGACGTGCGGTTGGCCACGCCGTAGACAATGATCACCGGCCGGTCATCCCGGGCGACCAGGGGTCGCTTGTTGACCAGAGAGTTCACCAGATAGCCGACGATGGCATTTTTATCCGAAAAATCATAGCCTTCATCATAATGGATAATTTCATCCGGTGAAATATCCCGGGTGGTGGCGCTGCATCCGACAAACATTCCCATGATGACGGCCACAAACACCAGAAAAACGCTTTTTGGCAGAAAATTCCGGAACATGTCTTGCCTCCTTTTAAACAATCAGGTGATCTGAAAAATTCAAACCGCAGGGGTTGATTCTGGTTTACGGTTTAAAACCCATTTTCATAAATTTTTATAAGAATATGAAAAATTAAATCAATTCGCAAGGCATTCGATAAACAAACCCATAAATTTTTTTTCGCATTGCCACAATTTCATCCTCAAGGCTCCCCGCCCGTTTTTCTCTTGCACCGGCAAAAGGATAATG
>PCSG01000003.1:0-3120 GCA_002772195.1 Desulfobacterales bacterium CG23_combo_of_CG06-09_8_20_14_all_51_8
ATCCCTTATCCAGAAGGCTCTTAATGGTGGTAGTATCGTAGGAACTCCTGTTTTATGGGGGTTCGCTGGGATTTAATTTTTTTTCATTTAACATTTAAGTTATATTCAAGGACCGTCGGTATCGTTCTCTTGCAGGATCAGACGCATTCACAAATAGTAGTGCATGGAGTCCTTATGTTGAGAAAAAGTTAGATCATTAAAATTAAGATTAATAAAACAAGGAGGTACCGGATGAAGTGGAATGTCGGCAAAATCGCAACTAAGCAGGCAATTGCTATACCGGACAAAACAGCGTTTATTTTTGAAGACAAGAATATCACCTATGGATATCTAAACGAGGAAACCAATCGGGTCGCCAATTATTTGCTGTCAAAGGGTCTTAAAAAAGGTGATCGTATCTCAGTGCTTTTGGCCAATTGCCCGGAATTTATGGCGATATATTTAGCTTCGGCTAAAATCGGTCTTGTTTTTGTACCGTTGAACGTTCGTATGGTGGCTGGTGAAGTTCAGTATCAGCTCAATGACTGCGGTTCTCGCCTGCTTATCTTTCATGATGCGTTTGCCGGTAATGTTGAGACGATCCGGTCTTCTGTTCAGGTAGAAGAGGACAAGTTTCTATGGTTGAAAATCGGTATCCCGGGTCTGCCGGAATGCCCGGAGTGGGCGAGTGATTATCATCAGATAATGGATGATAATTCAACAGATGAACCAACGATTGACAAGGCCATTGACATTGATGATCCTTTGGCCATTATTTACACTTCAGGCGTCACCGGCAATCCAAAAGGGGCCGTGCTTTCCCACGGCCAGACATATTTCAAAGTTTTTCAGATCATGATGTATACAGACATGTCCGGGGACGATATTTTCCTGTCCCAGCTGCCTTTATTCCATTCCGGCGGGCTGTTTATCATTGCCACACCGGTCTTGTGCCGGGGCGCATCATTTATTATGAGACTCAGGTTTGAGCCGGAACAGTTTGCCAAAGATATTGAAAAATATAAACCCACGGTGATTTTTGCCCTGACCACTATGTGGCGCCTTATCCTGCAGTCAAAGGCACTCGACAATATCGATGTGAGCAGTGTTAAAAATGTGTTGGGCGGCGGGGAAAGGACACCCATCAGCCTGCTCGAAGAATTGGCCCAAAAGGGACTCTTCATGCAGCAAGGTTTTGGGCAGACGGAAAACTCCGCCATGATGATGCTACCCAAGGAAGACATTATAAAAAAAGAAGGCTCCATCGGTTTGCCGGGCTTTTTTACGGATATCTGGATTCAGGACCTATACGGGGAAAGGACTCCGCCAGGCGTTATCGGAGAAATAGTGGCCACTGGTCCCACCGTGATGAGCGGATATTGGAATCTGCCTGAAAAAACAAAAGAGACGATTGTCGATGGCGTTTTGCACACAGGTGATCTTGGCTACATTGATGAAGACGGTTATTTTTATATCGTTGACAGGGCCAAGGACATGTATCGCAGCGGTGGCGAGAATGTATATCCGGCACAGATCGAAAAGGTGCTGATCGATCACCCGAAAATTGAAAATGTGGCCATTGTCGGAGTATCTGATAATCAATGGGGTGAAGCCGGAAAAGCCTTTATTGTGTGTAAAGAAGGTGAAAGCATCACCAAGGAAGAAGTCCATGAGTTCCTTAACGGGAAAATCGCTAAATACAAATTTCCAGCTCATGTTAAAATAATCGATGCCCTTCCGATGACTTCAACCGGGAAAATTAAAAAAGCGGAGCTGAAAATAGGCAACCTGGCTGAATAGCCTGCTTTCTCGGCAACCACTTCGGGTTGGATAACGTTTTGCCTGAATGTTGGGTTTAATGTGTAAAATTTATTACAGAATATCAGTATGTTGGATAAGAACAGGGGAGATCGCACGATGAACGATACCAAAGAGAATAAGGAAAAAATAGGCTGGGCACATCAACAGTGGCAGGAAAGTGTGATTTCGCCGCATCTGAATAAATTAGGCCTTAAAAAAAGTCCGACACGTTTTTATACGCCTGCGGATATAATGGATTTTAGCTTCCTTGAAGACGTCGGATTTCCCGGCCAATACCCATTTACAGCCGGAAACGATCCGATTCCTAAATGGCAGGCTTTTTCAGAAATGATGGCAAAGGCGGAAACGCGGTTTGAATGGGGCACCAGCGGTGCCGGGAAATACGCTGGTTTTGGGACGGCTGAAGATTATCGGGATTACCTGATTCGGATGCATTCACTGGGACGTAAAGGCGCTCCGAACATAGCAATGGATCTGCCGACACAATGCGGTTATGACTCGGATGATCCCCATGCAGAGGGCGAGGTCGGTCGGGTGGGCGTGGCGATAGACTCCCTAAGGGATTTTGAAATCATCTACGAGCCTTATACCGGGGATCTGGATCTGGACAAAATTGCATCAAACTTTACCATTAATGCGCCGGCGGCGATTATCATCGCCATGTACGCAGCATTGGCCGAGCAACGCGGTATTCCAATCAACAAGCTAAGGGGTACGCCCCAAAATGACATTCTAAAAGAGTTTGTCGGCCGGGGTACTTATATATTTCCTCCGGGGCCCTCTTTGCGGCTTTTCCGTGACACGCTTACTTTTTGTACCAAATATATGCCGAAATTTAATGTTACCAGCATTGGCGGATATCATATGCGTGAAGCCGGCGCCACAAGGACCCAGGATCTTGCTTTCAGCATGGTGATCGGCGCCGCCTATCTTCAGGTAGGGGTTGATGCGGGGCTTGATATTGATGTTTTTGCCCCCCGATTTACTTTTAACGCCTTTGGCGGAAGCATGGAGTTTTATAAAGAAATTGCTTTCCAGCGTGCTGCCCGTAGAATGTGGGCGCGCATGCTGAAAGAACGTTTTGCCGCAAAAAATCCAAAAAGCATGATGATCCGACAGATTTCCACAGCTCACATAGGATGCATCAGTACCCAGTTGCAGAGACCTCTGACTAACCTTGTCCGTTCCGTTGTCGGAGCAATGGCAGCCGGAATGTCCGGAGGTATTCCGGGTGTCTACCCTCCATTTGACGAACCGTTGGGGTTGGGGCACAGCCTGGAAGCCCAGCAGTTAGCCTATGATGGAACCCGAGTTTTAATA
>PCSG01000003.1:3134-5103 GCA_002772195.1 Desulfobacterales bacterium CG23_combo_of_CG06-09_8_20_14_all_51_8
AGGAGAGACACTAGATCCCTGGGCCGGGTCTTTTTTTATGGAATCAATGACGGATGAAATTGAATCCAAGGCAAGGGCGGAAATCGATAAAATTGAACAAATGGGAGGGGCTGTTGCTGCCATTGAAAATGGTTATATGCAAAAGGCGGTTGCCAAAAGCGCCTATGAAAAGCAGAAAAAAATTGAAAACAAGGAAGAGTTTGTTGTGGGCGTCAATTGTTTTACAGGTCCTGATGAAATAGATGTTCAGGTCAACCGCAGTGTCGAAGAAGTGTACTCGGCGGATTTGATGGCCAGCGCGGAGCAGCGTCAAAAAGATAATCTTCAACGCCTGAAAGATGAACGGGATAACAGCCTGGTTGCACAGAACCTCAAAAAGCTGAAACAGAACGCCGCCGACGAATCGATTAACCTGATGCCGGACATTCTTTCTTGTGTCAAGAGTTATGCTACGTTGCAGGAAATTTGTGATGTGCTCAGAAATGTTTTTGGCGAAGCCAAATCTGCATTGATTTAAATATTAAAAAAGGAACGTTTCGACAGATATTGTTTTGGCTTTTAATGTAACCGGCGGAGCATAAGAATGGCGGATTTAATAAAAATATTTTTTTCAGGCATGCTTTTATTTAATGCAATTCCGCATCTGGTTCAGGGGATTTGCGGTAAACGTCACATGACGCCCTTTTCTCAAAAATCCAGCCCGACAATAAATGTCATTTGGGGATGGATCAACCTGCTGGTCGGCGGCTGTCTGTTTATTAACCTTGATGCAGAAATACTGGCGGGTTCAACGATTACTGCTTTTTTGTTGGGGGGCTTTCTAATATCACTGATTTTGTCAATGTTCTGGAGCAATCCGAATGCAAAGCTGCCTTGGCATAATAATTAAAAGAAAAAAACACAGATAAAAATTCTTTATTGGGGACGATCTGTCCTGCTCGAAGTCAAGCTTATTAATTATATTGTTTGAGTATAAGGAGGTATTCAATCATGCCGGAAAAATCTATCGAACTGACCAAAACATTAGCTCACTTTATTGCTAAAACAGAGAAATTAGATATCCCCTCTCATGTTTTTGATCATGCCAAGGTCGCCTTTAAGGATTGGCTTGGCGTTACATTTGCCGGGAAAAATGACCCGCTGGTTGAAAAATTGATTAAATTTGCTGACCTGATGGGTGGGAACAAACAGGCGACCTTGTTGGGGTATGGTATCAAAAAAACAGCATGCCAGACAGCTTTAATCAATGGTGCAGCGTCTCATGTTCTCGACTATGACGATACTCTGGAGAATTTTCTGGGGCATCCATCCGTGACGATATTCCCCTCTATTCTTGCGCTTTCGGAATGGATGGAGAAGTCCGGCAGTGATTTTCTTGCCGCTTACATTATCGGCCTTAAAGTGGGGGCTGTTATCGGGGCTTGCGCCGGGATTGAACATTACATGTCCGGCTGCCACCCTACCTCAACGCTTGGGCATTTTGCTTCGGCTGCCGCTTGTGCGAAACTGTTGGGGTTAGATGAAAAACAATCTGCTAATGCCTTGGGAATTGCCGGAACTCAGGCTTCCGGATTGAAGATATCTTTTGGCACAATGAGCAAAGCACTTCATGCCGGTAAAGCATCTCAGTCCGGGCTTATGGCTGCGTTGCTTGCAAATGATGGGTTCACCGGCGCTGAAGATGTGGTTGAGGGCAATCATGGTTTTTTTAAAGTTTTTCAAGGCAGTGTGAATGAAGATGTTGTAAACACGATAGGCAAGACGTGGGAGATCGAAAATCTGGCGCAGAAATATCATGCCTCCTGTCATGCCACCCATTCTCCCATCGAAGCGGCCCGCTTCATTGTACATCAAGAAGGATTAAAACCAAAGGATATCAAAGCAATCCGGATTTTCTCTTCCGAGCTGGCCCTGTCTGCCGCCAGCAAGATGGGAGCCAATACAGGCTTGGAAGGGAAATTCTGTATCC
>PCSG01000003.1:5132-21807 GCA_002772195.1 Desulfobacterales bacterium CG23_combo_of_CG06-09_8_20_14_all_51_8
GAAGACACCGGGATGCAGGCGTTTACCGATGAAAGGATCAATGACCCAGAATTAAAGGCCTTTATGAAAAAAATAACGGTCAATACCACACAGGATTTCCAAGCCCTGCAAGCAAGAGTTGAAATCGAAACCAAATCAGGAAGAGCGTATAACGCTGTTTCAGATATTTTAAAGGTCATACCGGAGCTTCAAGAAAAAAAGTCTAAAATTTCAGCTAAATTTAAAGACCTTTGCTCGCCTGTCCTTGGTAATCAAACGACCGATGCTATGGATACGGCAGTTGATTCCCTTGAAACAATCGACAACATGAAGACGTTTGTCGAGTCGGCACAAAAGGGATAAAGCACGATTCGCAGTTTTTGTGCAGGGCATGTTATGACATGGCTAATTAAACTGATTTTTAAAAAGATATATGAGAGTTGAATAAAAAAAATTTAAGAGGAAGAAAAGAATGTCTGAAAAATGCGTCATTGTTAGTGCCAAAAGATCGCCTTTTGGAAAATAGCTCGGTTCTCTTTCCGAAATGGAGCCGCTTGATGTAGCTGTTTATGTTGCAAACGCTACACTGGAGGCAGCAGGAAACAATGTTAAAGACGAAATCGATCAGATTTTTGTGGGAAACTGTATACCGGGCTCCTATGAGACCGGTTCGGTAACAGGCAGACAGATTGGCCTTAAGGTGGGCCGTGACGTATTCACAACAACCATTGATACGGCCTGCTGCTCGCCCCTTACCGCACTTCGAATGGCGCTCTGGGGCATGCGGCTGGGCGAAATAGAGTCTGCGCTTGTAATCGGCACAGAGGCCATGAGTAGGGCACCTCATATGTCGCGCCAACTCAGGACTGGTGTCAGAATCGGTGAAGTGAAGATGCCTGATCCGATATTCCCCATCATGTATCCCGGCTACCATTCAGTGGCGGTCGATGCGTCTGATGGCGCTGAAAAATATAATGTTCCCAAAAGAATGCTGGACACCTTTGCAATGGGTTCCCATTTAAAATGGGCGGCTGCAATGAAAGCCGGAAAATTTGAGGATGAAATCGTTCCCATACCAGTAATAAAGGGAAGACAAAAATTCCTTTTTGCAGCAGATGAAATGCCGAGACCCAGCGGAAGCGTTGCGGCGACCGAAATGCTTCCGACGGTATTCGGGGCCAAGACCACAACGGCAGGAAATGCGCCGGGGTTGAATGACGGTGCGTCCGCCATGGTGGTTATGACCGAAAAAAAAGCAAAGGCACTGGGCCTTACCATTCTGGGAACGATCATTGATCAGGTCGGGAGAACCGACATGCCTTACGGAATATCGTGGATCCCTGCAATGGCCATTAACAAGTTGCTGGAAAGAACAAAGATGACCATTGATGACATCAGTCTGATTGAAATCAATGAGGCTTTTTCCGCAATGCCATTGGTCAGCACCAAAATACTGGCGGAAAATGATGAAAAAAAATGGCACGAGTTGATAGCAAAAACCAATGTTAATGGCGGCGCAATTGCTATTGGGCACCCGGTAGGGGCTTCCGGCCTCAGGATTACCATGACAATGATGTACGAACTTCGGCGAAGAGGCGGAGGAAACGCTGTGGCTGCCATATGCGGAGGTTTAACCCAGGGCGAAGCGATTATGGTTCAAGTGTGAAACCCTTTTTGGAAAGAATAATCTATTCAGATTTTAGGAGATTAAAAAATGCCTGAAGTTATATACCGACTCGATCCTGTTAAGAAAATTGCAACATTTCTCATAGATACCGCAGGACCGGTCAACACCATTGGAGATCAGTTCATCAAAGATTTGGCAATTGCTACTGAAAAAGCAAACCGCGATAATGTCAAAGGCGTTATTTTAGCGTCGCTTAAAAAAAAGAGTTTTTTAGATGGCGCCAACCTCATGGAAATTATGAAGGATGGATCAGCGCTGAACCTGAAATATACTGTGCTGAAGCTTCAGGAAGTGTTTGCGGCTCTCGCCAGGAGCCCGTTTCCAGTTGTTGCGGTTCTTCCCGGCCAAACCGCACTGGGAGGGGGTTTTGAGATGCTTTTATGGACCTGTGACCATGTCTTTGCCACTGAAGGTACAAAATTGGGATTGCCGGAAGTCAACATTGGCCTTTTCCCGGCAGCCGGCGGGCCCGAAGCCTTAAGAAGAGTCATCGGACTTGAAAAAGCGATCGAGGTTGTCATGCGTGGGCAGGTGCTTCCCGCAGAAGCATACGAGGATTCATGTTTAGTTACAATTACCAATGAAAAAGACATTCAAAAGGATGCAGTACAATGGATTGCATCTCATCGGATTATAATCAATCGGAATTATGATCCCTTGTGGAAAGAACCCGCAAAACCAACCAAGAAAGTTCGAAACGCGTTGATTAAAAAAGTTCGGGAACGGTTTGCCCTCTGTCCGGAAAAACCTTATTTGAAGGCGGCGATTGATGCCATTGAAGAAGGGCTTGAATTGCCTTTTGAAGAAGCCGCGAAAAATGAAGTAATTCACTTTGCCCCGCTGATTGAGCATCCCAATGTAAAAAACAAGATCGATTTTTTCTTTCTAATGACAAGTATTGCGCCGAGATTGTCTATTGTTAATTTGGAAAAAGCAATCCCCGCACCTGAATTGGCAATCATCGGCGCAGGTCTCATGGGGCAGGGTATTGCTCAGGTTTGCGCGGATAAAGGGATAAAAGCACTGCTCATCGACATTGACATAAAAACTGCTGAAGCAGCAAAAGAGAATATCGGCAAGGGCTTGGAACCGCTGGTAAAAAAGGGGCGCTGGACTTCGGAACGAAAAACCATGGTGATGGATAATATTCGTGTATCCGATAAATATGATGAGTTGAAAACTATTCCGCTGGTGATTGAAGCGGTTTTTGAAGATCTTGATTTAAAACGGAAAATTCTCAAGCAGGTTCAGGACATCAACCCGGATATCGTCTTTGCGTCCAACACATCGACCATACCCATGCAGGAAATCGCCGCTGAATCTGCACGTCCGGAAATGGTTGTGGGGATGCATTATTTTTCACCGGTCCCTTTAATGCCGCTCCTGGAAGTTATTCAAGGGCCGCAAACGTCTGAAAGTGCGCTTGCAACCGCAGTTGCTTCCGGCCGGCAGCAGGGGAAAACCTGTGTCATTGTTGGCGATGGCCCCGGTTTTTATACCAGCCGAACATTCGGTGCTTATGTTATGGTTGGTTTTTATCTGGCGGAAATGGGGATTGATCCCTGGGAAATCGATCAGTTGGCCCTTGAAGCCGGTTTCCCACAAGGCCCGTTGAATATTTACGGGACTGCCGGAGGGAATGTCATCTATCATGCCGGGTCGTATATGCAAGCAAAAAAGCCAGAGCTGATTGAAGTGCCTAAAACCCTGGTTAAAATGTATGAGGCCGGTTATGTGGGCGCTGGAAAACCCTGTTTTTACGGCCCGGGTATGAAACCGGACAAATCGGCGTTAGAACATGTCGTTCGCAATGAATCCCTGCCGACCCCAACCCGTGAGGAAGCGAAAGAAATGCTTTTGCTTGCAATGGCCAATCAGGCGTTTCATTGCCTGGATGAAGGGGTCGTTAAAAACTATTACAGCATGGATCTTGCTTCCGTCATAGGAATCGGGTTCCCTGACTGCTGGCACGGCCCCGGGCGTTATGTCAGCCAGAAAGGGGTTAAACATACGCTTGGGCGGTTACAGGAATTTTATGACAAATACGGACTGGCGTTTTTTAAGCCCGCCAGAGAATTTGAACGGTTGATTGCCTGCGGAGTTGATAGTGGCCTCGTATAGATGAGAACACGCTCCCATAGATTTTTTTAATCTTATAGGAGCGTGTTCTAATGACCGGAAAGATATATCTCAGCGTTTTCATAGGGCTCATCATAAATGAGAAAAATAGTGGGATAGTGAGGTATTTAGAATGAATAAGGAAAAAAAAATTAGAGTATTGGTTGCCAAACCCGGTTTGGATGGCCATGAGCGCGGTGCCAGGGTTATTGCCTACGGTCTGAGGGATCTGGGATTTGAGGTTATATATACGGGTCTGAGACAGACACCGGAAGAAATCGTCCACGCTGCCGTTCAGGAAGATGTCGATGTGGTGGGCCTTTCTATTTTATCAGGGGCCCATCTGACATTGACGAGGAAGGTCATTGAAAAACTATCAGAACAAAATGCAAATAATATTCTGGTCATTCTCGGAGGGGTCATCCCGGATAAGGATATCCCTGAATTGAAAAAAATGGGTGTCAGCGGCGTGTTTACTTCAGGCACTTTCATAAAAGATGTCGGAACATTTATCAGGTCAAATTTATCGTAAGGGTTGTGGTATCCGCTTTTTTAGGAGGCAAACATGGTAAAGAATCGAATCGTCGAGATTACCGGGACTAAATATCCGTTTATTTTAGGCCCCATGCGTCTCATCACCCTTGGTGAAATGGCAGCAGCCGTATCAAACAGCGGCGGTTTCGGTCAGATTGCCGCCTCCGGTCTCTCTTCGGACCGGTTACTTCTGGAAGTTAAAAAAGCAAGGGCTTTGACGGATCAACCATTTGGAATTAATATCCCCCTCTATCGCAAGAACGCCTTTGATGCGCTTGAAATAGCCATTGATGCCGGAATTAAAACCATTACAACATCTGCGGGCAACCCGGCGAAGTTTATGAAGCGAATCAAAGAGGCCGATTTAAAAGTGCTGCATAAAGTTTCCTCCAAAGAAATGGCGCTGAAAACTCAATCCTGTGGCGTTGACGCTGTCATCGCCACAGGATTTGAGGCCGGTGGTCACGTTGGTCGACAGGGAACAACAACCATGTGCATAGTACCTCAGTTGGCCGATGCCTTAAATATACCTGTCGTTGCCGCCGGGGGGATTGCCGATGCGCGTGGGGTCGTTGCCGCTTTTGCGTTGGGCGCTGAAGGGGTTGAATTAGGGACCCGATTCGTCGCCACAGATGAATGCCCAACTCCTGATTTTTTTAAACAACTTATTGTGGAAGCGGGTAGTGATTCAACAATTCTCCTCGGCAAAGATGCCATGCCTATTCGGGTTTTAAGAAACCGTGTAGTGGACATGATACAGAATCCAGACAAGCATCAGGAGGACAAGCATCTTCGAGGCGCTGATGCAGACGCTCAATATATTCAGTCAGGAGGCGATGCGGATACTGCGATTATGCCGGCCGGACAAATTTCGGGCGTGATAAAACAGATTGAGAGTATTGGAAAAATATTTCCGGAACTAATGAAGGGCGCCATTCTATTGACGCAACAACTGAAGACAATGTTTGGAGGTGAATGATGCAATGGGAATATGTTCTTTTAGACAAAAAAGACAGGATCGCCACCATAACATTGAACCGGCCGGAGAAATACAATGCATTTGCCGGTAATATGAGAAACGAGATCCTCGAAGCCGTGGAAAACGCAGGGGCAGATTCGGGAATTCGTGTAATCGTGATCACCGGGGCCGGCGATAAGGCTTTTTGCACAGGCGGGGATGTTAATGAGTTTGTGTCCGGTGAAACCAAGGCGCTTGCTGACACGGTTTCCAGTGAAAGACATACAATGTGTAAAACCGTTCTGGCCATTAATTCAATTGAAAAACCGGTTATTGCCGCTGTTAACGGTGTTGCGGCCGGTGGTGGATGCAACCTGGCGCTTTCCTGTGATATCAGGATTGCCAGTGAAAAAGCCAGATTCGGGCAGGTTTTTACCAGGAGGGGCGCTTTTCCCGACTGGGGTGGAATTCACTTTCTGCCGCGATTGGTCGGATATGCCAAAGCAGCGGAGCTGTTATTTTCCGGTGAAGTAATAGATGCCCGGGAGGCGCTGGAGATTGGTATGGTAAATAAGGTGGTGCCACCTGAAGAGTTGCTTCCCGTTACGTATAAGATGGCGGAACGAATTGCAAAAAATGCGCCGATTCCGATCGCTTTTGTCAAAAGGGGTCTGCAGAATTTTTACAAGACAGACTTGTCCCAGGCGCTCGACTACGAGGCATATGTCCTTGATGTGTGCCTGAAAAGCGAAGATTTCATGGAAGGGTTTAAATCATTTCTTGAAAAAAGAGAACCGGTTTTCAAGGGCAGGTAAGACCACTACATAAATTATGATAAACAGCCTCGTTTAAAAGAAGAAGGTCGGTTGTCAGTTTCATTTCCGCGATGGCGGGAAACTGTTACAGGATGATTATGTGTGTTGTCGGTGGTTTAGGCCCTGATCCTGAATCGTTGACTAAAAAGTCTGTGCCAAAGATTAAACGTTATCATTTTTGCAGTTTCCCGTTTTCGGGGGAATGAGATTGAGATTTGTTTTGCTTTAACAGTCGGCACGCAAAGCAAAGAGACAATCCATAGACGGAGATAAAATTCAATGTGGGAAGATTGGAAAAGCCTGATCGCCGAAATGAGAAAAGGATCGGTACGTGGCCTGGCAAGACTGATTACCCGGGTCGAGAATCGGGAATCGGGATGGATGGATGCAATGCAAATGATTTATCCCATGACAGGAAATGCGTGCGTTATCGGGATCACGGGCTCACCGGGTGCCGGGAAAAGCACTCTTACGGATCGATTGGCCCGTGAGCTGTTCGACAGGGGTTTTAAAATCGGGATTATTGCCGTGGATCCTTCAAGCCCGTTTTCCGGAGGCGCTCTGCTGGGAGACCGTTTACGTATGAAAGAAGTCAGCACCCTTGATGATGTTTTCATTCGTTCTATGGCTACGCATGGCGCTTTAGGCGGATTAAACCTGTCGGCCCGGGACGTGGTTAAAATTATGGACGCTTTCGGTAAGGATATTATTCTCATAGAAACCGTTGGGGTCGGACAGGATGAAGTGGAGGTCGTGAAGGCTGCCGACATGGTGCTGGTTGTCTGTGTCCCCGGAATGGGTGACGGTATCCAGGCGATTAAGGCCGGGATAATGGAAATTGCCGATATCTTTGTTGTTAATAAGGCTGATCAGGGCGAAGCCGATCAGGCTGTTGCTGATATCAGTGCCATGCTGGAGCTTTCTTCTGACGAAACATCATCACAAATTCCGGTGCTCAAAACAATCGCCGCAACCGGTGAAGGCGTGCCGGATTTGGTCACGATTATGCTCAAGCTACAGAAAACCGGACGGATAAGGTCCTCATGGCATGAAGAACGGATCAAGGAAGAAATTTTATCTCTTCTTGAAAAGGAAGTCGCGTATATTCTCCGGAGCCGATGGGGTCAAAACGGTAATTTGGATCAGGCGGTGAAACAGGTGACCGCTCGTAAGAAAGATCCATATTCTATTGTACAGGAGATGCTTGCTTTAATGCAGTTGCAGTAATTTGTTTATCGTTACTGCGGTAATATATATCCAGGAGATAAGTGATGGGTCATGGCAAGAAAGTGAAATCCATGGCGGGTTTCTGCAAGAACACCATCCCGGTTTGTACACGGGCAAGAGAAAAGGGGGAAGGACTTTTATACAATTTTGTCAAGCTGGAGGAAGAACTTTGCTCGGCCTGCAGGTCTTATAAAAAAGTATACGGCGTGCCGGCGCATAAAAAAATCGGGCATAAGGAGTCCGAATAGATTCTTTCGGGATATCGGTTGATGCAGGCAGGTGTGCATTATCAAGCACTTTTCGGTTTTATACCGATATCGGTTTATTGAATCGGATGGCTATGCTCCGGATTACGCCATTTTTGTTCCCATTTGAATAAAAACCAATCCGTTGTTTCCTAATACTTTCAGGGCAAGCAAGATTAATGGAAAGATTCTCGCAAACCCCTCTTGTCCATGCTATCGGATCAGAACCCGTGAGCAATCTCCCGATGGTTCAATTTGCCGCAAGGATTGTATCGGGTATTATTATTGGGTTTTATTTTTATTTTGTTCCGATACCGATGCTCGCCCTGACAAGCGGTTGGATGTCTGGCATAGCGCTTACCTACATCCTTTATCACCTCATGGCCTGGCGATTTTACAAAAAAAAGGGCCTACGCCCAATAGGGATCAGGATCAGCAACTGGGTCGACATAATCGGATCCTCTCTGATTATCATTTTCGATCCCTATCCGGTGCCGCTGACCTTCATTTTACTCCTGATCGTTATGCTGGGGAACGGGATGCAGCACGGGTTTGATATTTTATCTCCTTGGTTCGAATTGGAATTTGGGTAGGGCTGGTAAGCGTTATTTTGCATTTTTTCCTGCAAATGCGACCTCCGCCGTACCCGTTTTATTTTTATTCGGCATTCCTATTGGTCTGTGTTTTTCATTCCTTTTTTCTGGTCCAGCGGCTTGAATTCATGAAGGAAAGGGCCGAGTTCCAAGCCAGGACCGATGGATTGACCGGCTTGATGAACCGCCGGGCCTTTTTTCGGGCGGCAACGTACATTTTTTCCTTGCGTGATCGGATGCCGCTGATGTTCGTTGTCGTTTTCGTGGACCTGGACGGATTTAAAGAGATAAATGATACCATGGGGCACGACATGGGGGATCGTGTATTGTGCAAATTTGCCCAACTGGTAAAAAATAGTTTTCGGGAAACCGATATTATCAGTCGATACGGCGGCGATGAATTCGTCTTTCTCCTTGTGGACACCGACATCGAAAACGCTGGCTTACTCATGGGCCGCATTGAGGAGCGCTTCACCGACTGGGGAAAAGAGGAGGGAATTAACGTGGGTGTAAGCTGGGGCATGAAGGTCCCGGGAAAGGGTTGCAACGACCTGGACGGAATTCTGCGACAAGCCGATGCGGATCTTTACAAGGAAAAAACCAGAAAAAAGGCTGTCCGGTATCTCGGATAAATCAGGAAGCGTCCATCATTTCTCCAACCGGATATATCTTTTTTTGTATTCTTTCAATCTTGGTGAATACATCAATCAATAAAAAATACGCTTTAACTATTTTTAATTAAATAAAATATATGGAGGTACGTGCATTATGACAGCTACATTAAGAAACATGACGTTGAAAAAAGAAACCTGTGTCAAGTCCCTTGGTCGGATTGCCGACACGCGTGCGGTTAGAAAGGGCTTGAAAATCTGCCTTGAACGAGCCCGTCTAATGACCAATGTATACAAAAATACCGATGGTGAACCGATGACTCTGCGACGGGCCAAGTCTCTGGCGGCTATCCTGGATAATATGACTCTTTTTACCAGGGAAAACGAACTGATTGTCGGTTGTTTTGCGAGTTCGGAGACGAGTCTGCCGACCTATCCGGAACTGTATTGGCGATGGCTGGAAAAGGCGGTGAACAAGCTGCCTGATTATGCAGGTATGCTTAGTGAAAGTGAGAAAGAAGAATTTTTAGAAATAAATAATTATTGGAAACCCCTTGCCATTCATGGGCGGGAAAGGGGATATATTTCAGATGGCATGAGTTGGAAACTAGGCGAAACTGTCACCGGGATGTGGATGTGGCAGTGGGAGATTTCAACGCCTAATTATGAGAAAATATTAAGTATCGGTCTAAACGGCATTGTTGAAGAAATTAATGCTAAGATCAAGGAAGTATCGGATGACATTTCTGTGGGTTCCGAAGATCGCATGAAAAAACTCGATGAACTCCGGGCAATGAAGATATCAACCGAAGCTGTTGCGCGCTGGGGATTACGATATGCGGACATGCTGGAAAATTATAAAAAAACCGTAAATGATGAAAAAAGAAAAAAAGAGCTCGACCGGATGATCGAGGTTTGTCGGCAAGTACCTGCAAATCCTGCCCGTAATCTTAATGAAGCGCTGCAATGTTTTATTTTTATTAATTTTATTGTTAATTATATCGATCAACCCCAGGTTGGAAACGGAATCCGCTTTGATAAAATCTTTGGCCCATTCTACGCGGCGGATATCAAGGCCGGCATTCTTGACAGGGAACAGGCCAAAGAGCTTGTGGAGGCAGTATGGGTAAAGATGCAGGAAGGTGGATACGTTCAGCCGCCTATGTGGGTAAATAACGGCGGCGGCGGGCTGGGTTTTCAGACTATCACCCTGGGAGGTGTTGATGCGAATGGAGAAGATATGACTAATGAAGTTTCGCATATCGCTCTGGAGGTGACAGGTGATATAAAAACCATCGCCCCGCAGATAGCCGTTCGTATTCATGATAAAACCCCATCTGAACTTTATGAATCAATTTTTAAATGTGTTTATAGCGGTAGTGCTCAACCTGCACTTTTTAATGATAATGTAAATGTTCCCAGACTAATGGCGGTAGGAGCAGGAATTGAAGATGCCAGAGATTACGGTATCAATAACTGTATGCAGCCAGTGATCCCAGGCAAAAATGTTCATTACCGCGCAGGTCATACCGGCGCAATTGTATTGCCAATGTGCTTAAACCTTGCATTATCCGAAGGTAAATTCATGGGAAAGCGTGTGAGTGTCAAAACCCCGCCGCTTTCGGAAATACGGTCATACAAGGATGTATGGGACGCATTTTGTGCTCATGTCGATTATGCCGGCAAGGTGCAGACGCATATTTCAAATATTGCTGATGTTCTTATGAAAACTTATATACCGCGGCCCTTTCTTTCGGCTATCTTGGATGGCAATATTGAAAAGGCATGTGATATGCGTGATTGGGAATATCTTGGCATGCGTCATCACCTTATTTTCGGATGCAACAACACATCCGGTGGTTTGGCAGCGATCAAGAAACTGGTTTTTGAAGACAAGATAATAAGTCTTGAAGAATTTTATGATGCAGTAGAAAACAATTTTGAAGGAAAACATGAAAAAATTCGCCTGATGGTTGAGCAAAAGGTACCCAAGTTCGGCAATGATGATGATTATGTTGACTTTATAAGCAGAGACATCATGCTGAAAGTAAAAGAAGTAGCCGATCATTCAATAGACATTTACGGGAATTCGCATTTAATTGACGGTACAACGGCTTCCGCGCCCATCGGCTTGGGAATGATCTTGCCGGCGACATTTGACGGGCGAAAAGCCGGAGAACCATTTCATGATGGCAGTATTTCTCCGGTTCAGGGCAAGGATATCAGCGGCCCTACGGCGACTCTTCAGTCCGTGGCAAAGATAGATCCGTTAAAAACAGGTAACTTTTTATTAAACCAGAAATTTATGCCGGTATTCTTTTCGCCTGCGAGATACAGCCTGATGAAAAGTTATTTAAAAACTTGGAGCGACTTAGGCATACATCATATCCAGTTTAACTGCATTGACCGTCCAATTTTATTGGATGCAAAAGAAAAACCGGACTCCCATGAAGGGCTGATTGTAAGGGTGGCCGGCTATTCAGCCTATTTTATCGATCTTGACAATCGAATGCAGGATGAAATTATTCAAAGGACGGAGCAGCGGCTATAGAGAACCCGGCGAATAAATGGTGGGTGAACGAAGGTCCCCCTAATTACAGATTTTTTGTCATGCGGGTGAGGCACGAACGAAGTATTTTCCTTAAGCGCGGATGGGTTCGTCGTTCGTCCCTCATTCCTTGATGACGATTTTTGAAACAAGGGCTTCAATATTTGATTCCGGGTCGGGATGGTATGATCAAGGGTTTTATTGCAAACCGGTTGGATTCGGGGGAAAAAGTTGATCGGGAAAAATTGACGCAGATGAGAATTGTCTGCGATATTATAAATTTAACTTGCTTTTTTAAGCACGTCGACCACTCCAAAATTCAATCAATTCTTTCAAGACATAAAGAATTTTTTGCGGTGAAATAGTTTGTATGCTTATTATATGCATACAAACTATTCTGGTTATTTCTTTTGAATAAGAGCTTTCAGCATAATCCTTCAAGACTGCATATGTTTTCAGCTCGGACATCTGGGCAGAGAAATTTCCCGGCACTACAGGGATAAGATTGCTAAATTTAGTCTGACGCATTCCCAGTTTTTTATGCTGATGGCGGTGATTGAATTAGAAGGTTCACAGCCCAGCCAGCTGGCAAAGAAAACATTTACGGATCGCTCTACCACAACAGGTTTTGTAGACCGGCTTGAGAGAGATGGCTGGGTGGAAAGACGATCCGATTCCGAAGACCGCCGAACCTTGCGAATTTATCTTTCGGCGAAAGCAAAAAAATACAAAAATGAGCTTGTGGCAATTTTCAATGAAATAAACGGATCATTTATTGACCGGTTCACGGATGGAGAATGGAGGCAGCTACAATATCCTGCTGGGGAAGTTTGAGTTATGATGAGACCGTTTTTTTCCGTCAGACATTGCGGTGCTATGTGTAAAGGAGGACCTTGGTAATCCGGCCCTAAAAAAAATCGCAACCGTTGATAAAACGGGATTTAATGGGCCGACCGGAAGAAAATCAGAAACGGGAAATACCCATATTATATTCAGGAGAGACAATGACTGCTTATTCTCATGAAAAACGTCCGGTAATTATCAGTATCGGACAATGTGTTCATCGGTCTGCGGATCCGGCGGAAATTAAAACCCCCATGGAACTGATTGAAATGGCAGTTCGAACGGCGGAAGCGGATTCACATGTCAAAGCTCTGGTACAGCAGGTGGATACGCTGTGTCTGGTGAATATTTTAACGCGGCAATATGATGATCCGCTTTCAGAGCTTACAGCAAGGATTAATATTAAACCAAAACATCAGTCATATACCTGGGTTGGCGCAACTGCGCCTCAGTGGTTTGTTAATCAAACTGCGGAAAACATTATTTCAGGAAAGGCCCGGATCGGGCTGATTTGTGGCGGAGAAGCAATCCATTCCAAGAAGATTGAGGCCAAGACCAAAGGGTCGGTCTTTCAGCAATGGGATTTCCCTCCCAAAAAACCATGGATGGCCGGAGACCTCCGTGATCCGCTTACCGGACTGGAAATGAAGTACGGCCTGATTCTCCCGATTCATGTTTATCCGCTGTTTGAGAACGCGCTTCGATATCATGAATCCCTTTCAATAGAAAAGCATAGAAAAGAGCTGGGAGAGTTTTGCGCTGCATTCTCTTCCATTGCCTCCGAAAATCCGTATGCATGGTTTAAAAATCGGAAAAGCAGTGATCAAATTGCGACAGCCGGTAGTTCCAACCCGATGGCTGCTTTCCCCTACACAAGGTCCATGTGCTCTATCATGCAGGTGGATCAGGCGGCGGCCCTGTTCATGACAGACGAGCAGACAGCCATGGAACTCGGCGTTCCACGGGAAAAATGGGTTTATCTTCTGGGCGGCGGTGATGCTTCTGATCTCTGGCACATATCTGAACGGATAAACTTTTTTTCGTCGCCATCCGTAAAGGTGGCTGCAGATAAAGCCATGGAGCAGGCGGATGTATCCCTTCAGGAAATTGATTACCTTGATCTTTATAGCTGCTTTCCCTGTGCCACACGGGTAGTGCGCGACATGCTTGAAATTGCCAAAAATGACCCGCGAGCATTGACGGTGACAGGTGCCATGCCGTATTTCGGCGGTCCGGGGAATAATTATTCGATGCATGCCATCTGCAAAATGGTGGAGATGCTTCGGCAGGATAAAGACAAGATCGGGCTGGTTCATTCGCTGAGCTGGTTTATCAGCAAACATTCTGTTGGAATATATGCCAGTCAGGGAAAAGACAGGCCGAGACGTCAGATCCCTCCGGAGTCCTATCAATCGGAACTTAACAAGCTAAAGGGGCCTCCTTTTATCGAAGATGCATCCGGCAATGCCGTTGTTGAAACATACACATTATTTCATGATCGTTCCGGACAACCGATCGACGCGGTAATCATCGGCAGGCTGGATAACGGAACGCGGTTTTTGGCAAAACCGGAAAGGGATAAGGATATATTCGCAGCCATGATGCAAAACGAGTTTATCGGTACACAGGCAAAGGTCCGGTCAAAGGATGGATTTAATATGTTTCTGTTTTAAGAGGTAGAGATTTCTAATCAGGCCTTGGGAAAAATACTGGAAAGGAAATAGATATGCATATAGGGGTTTTTGCCGACATTGAGGGAAGCTTTGGTATCTGGCGAATGCGTCAGTGCCGTATGGGAACGCGCGAGTGGCAATATGGGCGCTCCTGTTTAACCAAAGATGTCAATCATGTTATACAAGGCGCTTTTGACGGTGGCGCCGATAAAGTCACGGTTAAAGATACGCATGAAGTCGGCTTTAACTGCCTGATCAATAAACTGGACCCCAGGGCACGATATATTGGCGGTCATTATATTAAGCCATCCTTGTTCGGAAAGATTACCGATTTGGATCTGGTTCTGTATGTCGCCATTCATGCCGCTTCCGGAACAGATGGCGCCTTTTTCCCCCATACCCATTACGGGATTTTTTCTGAAGTTCGGCTGAACGGTAAGCGTGTCTGTGAGATGGATATCTATGGCGCTTATCTGGGAGAACTGGGCATTCCCATCGGTTTTGTCTCAGGAGAATATATTGCTGTAAAACAGGCTATAGAAGCTCTGCCATGGGCAAAATCCGTTATCGTTGACAAAAGAAAAGAGACCTATGCATCGGGTGAAAAAAGTTTCCGCTATCTTAAAGATGGAAGAGCATTGCTTCGGCAGACTGCCCAGGAAGCTGCCCGTCATGCATCACGGATGCAGCCCCTGGTAATACCTGGCCCGCTTCATTTTGAAGCTGTTTTTCGTACCCGACAACTTGCTGATAAATTTAATACGTGGGACTTCAAACAAACCGGTGAGAGGGTTGAATGGGATTCCGAAAATATGATTGACGGCTTTGAAATGCTCAACAAACTAACGTTTTTCCCCCAAAAGATATATCCAGTCCGAAGGCCGCTTACTTTTTTCATGAGGAATTACTTCCGTATTAAAAGCACCTGGTTTGCGCCGAAGCCGAATCCGGAAGAAGCGGCAGAAGGCTGACAACTATTTCTTCAATTTACTGTAACAATAAAGGAATATTATGCCAATTTTAAACATAACCCATCAGCCAGGTCGCCATTGCGCAAGTTCTGCTATAAGCGATCTTGTCCGGTTTCATGGATATGTCTTAACTGAAGCCATGTGCTTTGGCATAGGGGAAGGACTGGGAATCTGGTATTTAAGTCCTTCCGGTTTTTAAAGGGATGGGATTTCCATTCTCCTGGGAACAATTCGATGATCCAGAACAAAGCGAAAAATATCTCTGTCACAGGTTGGATGAAGGGAAACCCGCACTTTTACGAACCGATATTTATCACCTGCCGTATTATCGTTCCAATACCCATTTCCCCGGGCACCTGATTACGGCATGGGGATATGACAGGAAAGAAAAGCTGTTTTTTGTGACTGATACGGAGCGAAAAGATCACTGGGCCGTTCCTTTTGACAAAATGTGTCTTGCAAGGTATTCCAACGGCGGCTTTATCAATATGAAAGGGGACATGTTCGCACCTGATAGCATTGAATTTTCAGGAGATTTTCCACAGATTATAAAAACAGCAATAATCAGAAACAGCATGGCATTAACTGATACTTCACATGATTATTACGGATTAAATGCGCTTTATAAAATGAAAAAAGAAATGAGAGATTGGCCTGAAATTGAGGACTGGAAATGGATCGCACGGTTTACGTATCAGGTGATTGAAAAACGAGGGACCGGAGGTTGCGGTTTTCGACTGATGTATCATGATTTCCTCAAGCAGGCGTCGCAGTTTGTTTCTGAAATCGCAGAATCCGGCCTTGCCCAGATGATGATCGAAGCCGGTCTGGCATGGCGTGATTTAGCAACGGCGTTGAAGGAGGCATCGGAAGAGGACGGGCCCGACGTGCGGCCGGGCAAGGTCGTGTAATTCAGCGGGTGGAAACCCCGCCCCGGAAGGCAGGCCAGCCACCGGGTAGCGAGTCCTTGGAGGCTGACTGGTAACAGTCAGTTTTAAGTGTAGGATAGCGAGCAGATAGGCCGTAATCCGTAAGGGTGAAGGGATTGAGCCTCGTAATCGTCGCGTCAGGAAGGACGACACTGTGTTAAGATTGGAAGTCAACACAGGCATCGCCGCTAAAGGCAAGGGGATGCTTGCTTCCTCGGGGTCAGAGACCATGGCATGTTTGACATTGTGATTACACGGCAACCCGGGAGGCCCTGTGCCTCTCTCAAATTTAAGAGAGTATGCCGGACAACTGAAGAAGGAGGAAGGCAAATGAGGCGCAGGGAGTCGGATAGCCTCGTAGTACCGATGAAGGCGGGTAACGCTGCTGGAGGAAAGGAGGCTACACATGGTAGCGCGGAGTGAGGAAACATCGGCCGTTCACGGAAGCGGGGAACCGGTGGAAACGAAACTACGCCGCATAGCGGAGAAGGCCCGTAAAGAGCCGGGATTCAAATTCACCAGTCTGTATCACCTGATGAACGAGGAACTATTGCGGGGATGCTTTAAGCGGCTGAGGAAGGATGCAGCCGCTGGCATTGATAAAATGACCAAGGATATGTACGCCGAGAATCTGGACGCCAATCTGTCAAACCTGTTGGATCGACTGCATCGGATGGTGTATATACCGCAACCTGTCCGGCGCAAATATATTCCAAAGCCGGGCAGCACCAAACAACGACCCTTGGGGATACCGTGCTTTGAAGACAAACTTGTCCAGGCGGGACTTGTGCGGATACTGGAATCAGTGTACGAGCAGGATTTTATAGAAGACTCGTATGGGTTCCGTCCGTCCCGAAGCTGTCATGATGCGCTCAAGGCATTGAGCGAGACGGTGGAGAACAAACCGATCAATCATATCGTTGAGGCGGATATCAAAGGCTTCT
>PCSG01000202.1:0-7713 GCA_002772195.1 Desulfobacterales bacterium CG23_combo_of_CG06-09_8_20_14_all_51_8
TTTCTGGGCGCCGCTGCCGGGAATGGCGGTGATGGCGGTGGGCCGCGAGAAAACCTTGCCGGCCCCGTCATTGCAGCGGGGGCCGTAAACCGTGCAAGGCCGGACAATGATGGCCGGAAGTCCCTATTTCATTTTTGCAAAAACAATATCTTCCCCGTCCCGTTTGCTTTTGCCGTAATTATCCTGGGGATCGCGTTCATCATCCTCAGAAAAGGGCTTGCCTTTATAATAGCCGTAAACGCTTGTGGATGTGACATGAACAAAGCATTTCACGCCTTTTTTCATGGCAAGCGTCGTGATGTGATCCACCCCTTTCACATTGGTGGGATAGAGGGTTTCATAGGGGGTTGAAAAATTGCAGATGGCGCCCAGATGAAACACCCGGTCCACACCGCCTTCAAACAGGGGGGGCAGGGTGTCCGGCTTTGTCAGATCGGCAGCCACAAATTCCACGCCCCGGCTTTTAAAAAAGGACGTGTCTTTCCGGGGCCGGGCCGTTGCACGGACTTTGACGCCTTCCCGGACAAGGGTTTCCACCACATGGCTGCCCATGAATCCGGCTGCGCCGGTGACCAGTGAAATTCCGGTAAATTTCATTATCCCGCCTTGATTTCTCAGGTGCCGGTTTTCTCTTTCGAGACGGCAGTTTCAAGATTTAAAATTTCCTGTTTCGAATGCTCCAGCCATTTCAGAAACATTTCATTTAAACTGACGCCCAGTTCCGCGGTGAGCCGAACATAGGTGCCGCTGTTTTCCCATCGGCTGAGATTTTTTTCCCGGCGCGCCAGATCTTTTTTATAGCGCTCAATCTGGTCATCAATGATTTCAAGGGCGCGGTCCGGGTCTCCGAACCCGAAAAAAACGAATTTCATCAAAAAAGGGTCCCGCAGCAGCATGGATTTTTCAGGCGCGGTTTCCAGCCATCGGGCGAATTCTTTTTTCCCTTTGTCGGTGATGGCGTAAAGTTTGCGGGGCGGCCCCTTTTCGCCGTTTTGCCCCATCTCCGTCATCTTAACCAGTCCTTCGGTATGGAGTTTTTTCAGGTTGGGATAGATCTGGCCGTAATTGATGGACCACATGTGCCCGAAATTACGTTCGATGTGTTCTTTGATCCGGTAGCCGTGCATATCCGTGTATTGAAGCAGGCCGAGTATCGCGTATTTGAGCACGTGGGGCTCCTTTCAGGTGGCGAGGCTTATATATAGTTTCTATATATATAAAGTATATATAAGTGTCAAGAAATTTTTTAAAAATTTAATATAAAATATAATCAGTTAGTTGTGTGTTGTATTGCGTCTGGATCAAGCTGGCGGAAGGCCCAGGTAAAACAGGGTACCGAAAGGCGCAAAGAAAAATCAGTTGAGTCTTGATTTTCGTTTCAGCCAAAATTCCAATCCGAGACGCGAGCGTAAGTGACCGGAAGCAATTCACTCCCTTACGGTCGTGGCCTCTGATTGACCGAAACGAGAATGGGCGACAACGAAGACAAAATGTCAGTTAAAACCCCGGCAGCTTGAATTTCATGGTGACTTCGCCGGTCTGGCGGTCAATGGCAATCATTTTATTTTCGCCGGGCGGGGTCTGCATTTTCTGGCCGGTGGCCATTTCAAATAAGCCGGTGATGAATGCCATTCCGGAATTGAGCACGGTTTCGATTTTTTCCGGAGACTGTCCGCTAAATGGGCCGGAACCTTCATCCGGCCCATTTGACCCGCAGGGATCGGCCTGGGTTGTATATTGTCCATCTGAAGCAGCCCGTTCCGGGGCGGATAGAACTGCGGCCTGGGATCCGGCATCCAAACCCGAAGCTTCCGTCAGCAGGACTTCCTCCGGCGCTTCAACGTCATAGGCGATCTCATCCTTTTTATCGCCCAGAACCTCGGGATTTAAAAAATGCGGGGTGTCTTCCGGGATATCCTCGGATGGAAAATTTTCCGATCTCGGGGTTTCCGGCTCCTCCTGCATCATTTCCCGGAGCTGGTTTAAAAGTTCGGTCTTTTTTTCGCTCGAAAATTCCACAGAATCGATTCCGCCGTCAAAAACCCCCTTGAACAGGTCGGTCTTCAACTGGATCCCGGCGTAAATTTTTTCTTCAATGCTGCGCCGGGCAATGAGGTTGATGACGTTCACGCACCTGCTTTTCTGGCCGATGCGGTTGACCCTTCCGATGCGCTGGTTCATCCGGGCGGGGCTCCAGGGAAGCTCCATGTTGATGACGCAGTCTGCGGCCTGCAAGTTCAGCCCCGTGCCGCTGGCGTCTGTGGATAAAAATACCTTGCAGTCCGGATTTCTGAAAAACTCGTCGATCAAGGGCTGACGCTTGCCCACCGGTATTTTTCCGGAAAGCTCCACAAACGAAATCCCGGCATTGGACAATTGTTTGGCGATTAAAAAAGTCATGGTGACCCATTCGCTGAAAATCACGACCTTGCGGCCGCTTTGAATCACCACTTCATCCAGAATTGATTCCAGTTCTTTCAGTTTCGGCGAGATATTGGTTTTCCGGTCAATGAGATATGTGGAGTCGCACACCTGGCGCATTTTCAGCAACAACTCCTGAATGCGCCTTAAATCCACGGGCGTCAAAAATTTTTTATTGATAATCGGCATGAGCAACTGGGCATATCCCGCATGAATCTTCAATTGCTGGTCGGTCAGCTCGATATAATAATTGTTTGCGATTTCGTCCGGCAGGTCGTCCAAGACGTTTTCTTTTTTTCTCCGGATCACCAGGGGCTTTAATTGTTGATGCAGAGCGTCCAGATTCCGGTATCCCAGAATTTTCCCCTTTTTGCTCCGGCTGAGCATGAAATGGTTCGCCGCAAATTCCCAGAGCGGGGACAACAGTTCCGGATCTAAAAATTGAACCACCGAATAAACATCTTCCAGCTTGTTTTCAAGCGGGGTCCCGGTTAAGATCAGGGCGTGCTTTCGAGGAATGCGTTTGGCCGCATCCGCGGTTTTGGTGTTAAAATTCTTGATGCGCTGGGCCTCGTCTAAAATCATGACATCCGGCTTAAACCGGGAAATGGCGCCCACATCCCGCAAGAGCGCCTCATAGTTGGTGATTTTAAACAAAGCGTCCGAGGACTGGTACATGAGCTGCCGCTTAACAGATGGGCCTGCGATGATGACCGCCTTTTCATCCGTAAACCGCTCGATTTCCCGTTTCCACTGTTCCTTCAGAGACGCCAGCGTTACCACCAGCACCTTGTCAAATCCGAAAATCCTTTTTTTTAAGATGGAAGCCGCAATGGCCTCAAGGGTTTTGCCCAGCCCCATTTCATCGCCAATCAGGGCCGCTGTCTTGTATGCGCAAAATTCAATGCCTTGTTTCTGATACGGGTAAAGGGTGGCTTTAATAATAGACAAATCCAGCGGGTTTTGGCTGGAAAGCTCGGCTGTCTGGTTTTTGGCCCAGTATTCATCGAGTTTTTTCAGGACCGTTCCGCCGATCTTAAGGCGTTTATGGGCGTCCCGAAGAGAGAGAAGGGGCATGAATCCGGAAAGATCATCCTTATTAAATAGTCCCTGGCTGTCAAAATATTGGGAAATCGCCGCCTGAATTTCCGGAGATTCGGCTTGGGGCTTCTCACAGAACAGTTTGGGTTTTTGGGCAATGGAATCCCAAAAAATATCCACAAACGGAAAAACTTCCTTTTGGATCTGCTTTTTATACCCCGGCGCTTCTCTTAAAAATTTTTGCAGAAAAATCAAATGCTTGCAGGTATTCAACTTATTTGTGGCAAAATCAGGACATGTGCAATGCCCGATGCCGCGCTCCGGATCATGAAAGGTCACGGTGTATTGCCGTCCGGCCGGGGTCTCCACAAGGTGCTCGCCTTTGAACATATCGCCGGGAGTGACGATAAATTTTTCCGTTTTCGCTCTTTTTTTGCGGTCTTCCAGGGCCTCGGCCCTGATTTCATCATGGGTTAAAAAATCATCCGCGATCTGGTTTTCCGGGACGTGCGGCTTTGAATCAATGGCAAAACCGATTTGTTGGGTAATGTCCAGCAGTGCCGCCACCGTATGCTTGCATCCGACACCTGGATAGGGGCAGTCGCAGTGGGTGCTGATTTTATCTTTGCCGATATCGATCTGGATTTGATAGTCCCCGTAATTTCCATCCACCCCGTATTCAAACTTCCCTTTTTCAACGTCCTTGTAAACGCAGCAGTAAGCCCCGGTTTCAAAAAGATTTTCCCCGCGTTTATAAATTATCTCCGAATCGGCCACTACTTTTCGGATATAGTCAGGTGTCAGCATGGATATATCAATCTCCTTTTCATTTCATTTCAGGCGGTTCCCGTGTTTATGAAATCCCCGTCTCCACCATATTTCTAATTACGACTAATTACTTTTAAAAATCAATAAGATATTTTTTAAAATTTTTTTTTCAGCGGGCGCCACGGATCCATCCCGTCTTGATTTTTCTCCCTAAATTTTGTCTTGACAAACACGGTTCTAATCTGTATGAATCATAAAATTATATGATCGATGTTCATAGAGTGGGAAATGGCAGGGAACATCGTTTTAAATTTTTAACTCACGGAGGAGAATGCATGAAAAAATTGGCAGGCGGTTTAACGACACTGATGGTGGGTTTAATGCTGTTTTCTTCAAATTTATGGGCCGAAGAAACCATGGCCCCGGCGGAACCCAAAAATGTCATGACACAGGAAGCGCCTGATGTTCTGACTTATGCCGAAGCGCTTATTGAAGCTGGAGGAATGGCAAATTGCAAAAAAGCGCTGGATTTATGCACTGAGGCCGTAAAAAAGGACCCCCAGAATTTTCGGGCAAACTGGATAACCGCCAAGGCCTGCCGTGAATATGGCAATGAGGCGAAAAAAGCGGAAGTTAAAGATTGGGAAGACATCTGCAAGGTGCAGGGGAAAGCCGGCATGAATTATGCCGAGAAAGCCAAAGAGATGGATCCCTCCAAAGTGGAAGGACATTACTGGTATGGCATGAATGTCGGGATTTATTCCGACGGCGTCAGCATCCTCACGGCATTAAAAGAAGGGCTGAAAGACAAAACCCAGAACAGTTTTGAAACCGCTTATAAAATTAATAAAACCTATGATAAAGGCGGGCCGATCGGCGCCTTGGGCCGCTTCTGGCAGGTTTTACCCTGGCCGCTCAATGACAATGATAAATCCATGGCCTATTTCCGGGAATTCCAGAAAACTGAGTTTTTTAAAGATCCGGAAACGGTGGAAGCCCATGTTTATTTCGCCGAGCTTTTGATGGACAGCCGGAAAACCAAAGAAGAGGCAAAAGTAATGTTGGAAGAAGCGATTAAAATGACCGACGAGAAATACTGGCAGAAAAAAGCCCAGGCGTTGCTGGATGATATGTAGACCTTCAGGTCTCCATAATACCTGAATTTCAGATCACGACAAAGCGCCGGATTACGCCACGCAAGGCATGGCGTAATCCGGCTCCATCCTTTCACCTTCAGCCCTCTGCCTTCCACCTTCAGCCTTTCTACCTTACTTTTCCAGAACAATCCGCAGATCCATATTATGGTTTCCGCATCCCGACGCATAGATACCATGTCTTTTTGATAGTTCGGCATGAGGGATTGGTTTTCAGAGGGAAGGCGAATCGTTTGATGAACTGATTCAGTGCGGTATCAGGATCGTTTGGCTTTTACTTCCGGGATATCCGCGTTATTTTCAACCGTGGCAATATTATTTTCCGGTGTCGCAGCATCTGCTTTTTTGGGTTTGGGTTTTTTCTTTTTAAGGCAGATCTTGTCTTTGCGAACGAATGCGCAGAGCTTCGGATTATAGTATTCCTTGCAGTTTAACGGATTATATAATGGGCATTCCGGATGTTTTTTAGACACGAATCAAAATCCCTTCGGGCATTAAATTTTTTATTTTTTTTTTATATATCATAAAATCCTTTATTTAACAAGTCCCATCTCAATTTTTCATATTCGTCAAACTCCGGCGGCAAGGGCGCAAATCTTTTTGACAATTTTTATTCAGAATGTAATAAATGCGACGGTAAGCCACCCCATGGAAATAACACGGCAAAACTTCGGGAGTTGACACGAAATGGATGTTTATGCGGACCTGAAAACCCAGCTTTTGCATATTAATCAGAATGTCTCCGCGCTGCTGGGACGTATCAATGCCATGCCGGGATCTTCCCCGCAGTCATTTCAGAGCTGGGAAAATATCTGCGATCATGTGAAAAATCAATTATCCGAAGAACTTATCCGGGTCGCGGTCATAGGAACCATCAAATCCGGAAAATCCACTTTGATCAATGCGCTGTTTGCCGGGGATTATCTCAAGCGGGGGGCGGGGGTGGTCACATCCATGGTGACCAAGGCCCGCCGGGGGAACCAGCTCAAGGCCACGCTGTTTTTCAAATCCTGGGAACAGGTGAATGCGGATATCGAGCGGGCTTTGGTGCTTTTCCCCACCCAGGACTGGCGGACCCGGAAAGAGCCGTTTGATATCCGGCGGGATTCCGATCGTCGGGACCTTGAACAGGCCCTCGATTCTCTGGATTCAAAAAATTTTTTACACAATGATACCCGAAATATAAACAGTTTATACCTTTCATCCTATTTAAGAGGCTATGACCGGGTGAAGGAGTTTCTGTCCACCGGCCAATTAACCCGGGAATTTTGCGGAAAGGATTTTTCAGCCCATCGGGATTTTTCCGGAAATGACGTCCTGGCTTTTTATCTAAAGGACATTTCCCTTGAAATTGATTCCGGCGACATTGAAAATCATATTGAAATCGCGGACTGCCAGGGAAGCGACTCCCCCAATCCCCTTCACATGGCAATGATCCAGGATTACCTTCTCCAGGCCAACCTCCTCCTCTATGTGATCAGCAGCAGGACCGGCATCCGTCAGGCGGACATCAATTTTTTGTCCATGATTAAAAAAATGGGAATCATCGATCACATGATCGTGGTGATCAACTGCGATCTGTCCGAGCACGAATCCTATGATGACCTGGCCGGCCTGATCGCAAAAGTCAGAGAGGATCTCGCCATTATTAAAAATGATCCGGAGGTGTATGCGTATTCCGCATTATTGAGCCTGTTTGCCATCCAGCGGGATCATCTTTCCCCGAAAGATATTCAGCGGCTGGCCCAATGGGAGCATGAGAAAAAGATTTTTTCTTTTTCCAGAGATCAGGAACGTCGGTTTCATGAAAATTTTCGAAGGATTGTGACCCAACAGCGCTATGCCCTGCTGTTTAGAAATCATTTTGAACGGTTAAAGATGATCGTTTCCGGGCTGGATCACTGGGTCCGCGTCAATCAGGACATTCTTGCCAAGGGTGCGGACGAGGCGGCCCTGCTGCTCAAGAAAATCAAATCCCAGGAGAAAAAAACCGCCCGGGTCAAATCCATGGTCAAAAGCACTTTAGAGGGGGCGCTGGCCCAGATCAAGCGGGAGCTCCGCAATGATGTGGATCATTTTTTTGACACCCGGTCCGGTGAAGTGGTTCCGGGTCTCATGGATTTTGTCAAAACCTATAATGTTCCCCTTTATCAGTACCAGGACCGGCTTTCCGCGGATGGATTTTCCAGCACCCTGTATCTGGTGTTCCAGGACTTTCAGCACGGCATTGATACGTTTATGGCGGAAAATATCAACCCCCGGATTTTTAATTTTGTTAAATTTGAAGAAGATAAAATCAAGGAATATTTTGAAACCATCACCGGCCCAT
>PCSG01000202.1:7733-8130 GCA_002772195.1 Desulfobacterales bacterium CG23_combo_of_CG06-09_8_20_14_all_51_8
CATGGAACATCTGGGGCTCGGCGTTGCGTCCGGATACCGGAAACCGGCCGCCCGTCTGGATATCAAAACAATCAAAAAGGGCAAAAGCCTTGAACTTCCCCCGGCATCCGCCACCATGAATTACTCGGCGGCCATTAAAACCGAGGCGATTGTCCGGCTGGGGGTCTATAATTTTCTCAAACATGTTCGACGGTTTATCCGCCAGCCGGTGAAAGATCAAACGGATAACGCAATATCGGCGTTGAGAGATGCCATCCGGCGCATGAAAAAAGAAACGGAAGAGGGCCTGATTTTTCATTTCAAGAATTATAAGGAAAATCTTAAATTTCAGTATATTTTTAAATTGGTGGATGCGGTGTCGGATGCGATTTATGACGCCATGATGGAGCGGTTCCAT
>PCSG01000081.1:0-5283 GCA_002772195.1 Desulfobacterales bacterium CG23_combo_of_CG06-09_8_20_14_all_51_8
CCGATTTTTTACGGAACCATCCTTATTTAAAATATTTTTTAAACCCAATCAAATTAAATGATTCCCACCTATCTTGAAAAAATAAAATTATCCGTTGTCATACCGGTGTATTCCGGGGCGGACTACCTGGAATCCCTGGCCCAGCAGATTGACGCGCTCCGGTCCCGATGGATTGAAAACAAAGCGCCTGTCAGTCTTTCCGAAGCGATTTTCGTGGATGACGCGGCGGTTGACGATTCCCCGGCCATTCTGAATTCTCTGTCAGAAAAATATCCCTGGATGACGATTCTCAACCTTTCCCGCAATTTCGGCCAGCACCCGGCCACGGAAGCGGGAATCCTCTATACTTCCGGCGACTGGGTGGTCACTTTGGATGAAGACCTCCAGCACCCCCCTGCCCTGATTGAAACGCTTTTGATCAAAGCGGTCACCGATCACTGCGATATTGTTTACGCAAATCCGAAGCATGCGGTCCATCAAAACCTGATCCGGGATTGGGGTTCCCGCGGCTACAAACGGATGATCGCCCGGCTAACCGGCATTAAAACCATTCCGCTCATCAACAGTTTCCGTCTCATCCGGGGAACCATCGCCCGTGCCGCTGCCAGCGTTTGCAGCCATGACACTTATCTCGACATTGCCCTCACCTGGTTTACCGAGCGGATCGGGTTTGTCCGGGCGGATTTCACGGACCAGCGCCTGATAGAAAGCGGCAAAAGCGGATATAACTTTCGGAAACTTCTGTCCCATGCCAGAAGAATGATTCTTTCCACCCAGACCAAGGCATTGAGAATCGGGGGGCTATTGGGGATTCTGACGTTTCTCCTGAGCCTGACATTTGGAAGTTATATTTTTCTGAATGCCATTTACGGCTGGTCCGTCATAACTGTTCAAGGATGGGCTTCGATTGTCGTTATCTCCTCATTTTTAGGCGGGGTGAGCCTACTCCTGATCAGCATTGTGATTGAATACATATCCATCATCCTGCTGCACACCCAGGGAAAACCCACGTTTTTTGTGGTGGATCGGAGCGCGGACAAACTGCTTCTGGAGTATTTCAGGGACCAAAAACATGTTTATCCTGCATAATGCCCGGAACAACGAGGAAGCCCCTGAAACTTCCATTGTGGCCGTTTAAAGTTGACGGATCCGGAAGCCAGAATTTAAAATAGCCCATATCCTTCCGTCATACCGGACTTGATCCGGTATCCAGTATTTTCGGGATTCCCGCCTGCGCGGGAATGACGAGGGAGGGGGGATTCCGGCTCCAAGATAAAAGCATTCCGGGACAGGCCCCGCCGGAATGACGTTCTAAAAAAAATTTAAATTTTAAATATAGGTTTGCCAATATCCTCTAATTTGCTTATATTAAACAAGAATTTATAAAAACCGTAAAAAGGATTCAATCATGATAACCATCAATATCAACGACGCACAGGCCCGGCTTCCTGAATTGCTGTCTTTGGTGTCCAAAGGCAATGAAATTATTATTTCCGGCGATGATATACCTTTGGCCAAAATAGTTCCGTTATCCGCTGCCCCCAAAAAACGCATTTCAGGATTAAATAAGGGACGAATTCACATGAGCGACAATTTTGACGCACCATTACCGGATGATTTTTGGGCTACTATCGAATGAAATTATGGGCTTGATCATCGTTTCGACTATCAATGCCGATGCATCAATATTATTCTGCCCGTAGGAGCGGGCCATGCCCGCGATCATTTCCGCAATCGCGGGCATGGCCCGCTCCTACGGCCGAAAGGATGATCAAGCCCGAAATTATTGCTGGATACGCACACATTTATATGGTGGGCCAGTGAACCGGACAAACTTTCCCATAAAGTGCTTACCGCGTGCGAAAACCCGAGAAATACCTTAATTTTAAGCGTTGCCAGCGCCTGGGAGATTGAGATCAAAAGCCAATTGGGCAGACTCAACCTCGATATGCCGCTTGAGGACTTGATTGACAGGCTTTGGATTCAGGCTCCCGGAAAACGCATTCCGGGACAGGCCCACCACAGAGGATGTCATATGGCAACAGCAGAAACAACCAAAACGCTGAATCATGTTTATAAACTTATCCCGCTCTTTATCAATCTGCCTCCTAAAAAAATGTGGCTTGATTATGATAAAGATGCGGATGTTTTCTATATAAACTTTAAAAAGCCACAGAGAGCGACTGACTCGGAAATGCTTGAAAATGGGGTATTGCTGAGATACCGGGGAACCGAGCTTGTCGGCATAACGATCACTGGAAGCATCAAAGAGATGAATTTGATGAATACAAAAGGATGAGCTTCGACTGTTGTGATATCCTCTTTTATCGGCCAAAAATATGTTGATCCTGCATAACCCTCAAAATGATGGGGAAAAGCCTATAACTTCCATTGCAGCCGTTTTTGGCGTGGGCCTGATCGGCGTGCATCTGGTCAATAACTTATATCAATACCAATATAAAACCGCCCACAGCCTTCCATTTTCATGGCAGGACGCATCCCACCGGAAAAAAGAAAAAGCGGATATCCGTTATTATATCCAGAATCTGATGAAAAACCCTGACCATGATCCTGGCAATAGCCATTGTAGGGGAGGGCTTTATGCCCTCCCGACTCAGGCGGGGGTAAACCCCGCCCCTGCAAACCGGATCGATTTTGTCTGGAGCGCTGGCAAAGGCGGATTCGGCATGGAACAGAGCGACACCCTGCCGGAGCTGGCTTCGTTTTCCGAAGTAATGGAAATGGCAATTGCCGTGCGCCGGGAAACCCCGTCCTGCCAGGTGCGCTTTCACATGCTGAGTTCCGCCGGTGGTCTTTTTGAAGGGCAAAGAAATGTCAACGCTGACAGCCAGCCCGCTCCCAAACGGCCCTATGGGGCATTGAAATTAGCCCAGGAAAAAATGCTGGATGACTGCGACGGACTAATCCGGTTTATTTACCGGCCGACGTCGGTTTATGGATTTTCCGGTTTAAACCGCCGCCTGGGATTAATCCCCACGCTTTTGTTGAATGGCACAAAAAACAAGGTGTCGACCATCTTCGGCGCGCCCGAAACCCTGCGCGACTATGTGTGGGCCGATGATATCGGCGCTTTCATGGCCGACATGATTGCTTCGCAGATAGAAAGTTCCAGCCGTTTTCTTCTGGCTTCGGGAAAACCCAGTGCATTGTTTGAGATATTCAACCGCATTGAAAAAATCCTGAACAAAAAACTTTTCTGCCATTATATCAAAAGCGGGGGAAACGCCGAACATAACACATTTTCCATGAGACCCCGCCCTGCCTGCTGGAATCCGGTGGACCTGGAAACCGGCATCCGAAGAACATACCATGCCATGTTCTTCTGGTAAAAGTTGCTTCATTCGGAAATTTATCTTATATTGAGTCTCAATTAAGTATATTATTGAATCTCAATAGGAGGCGAAATATGAAATTTTTAAGCGTCAGAGATCTAAAAACAAAATCATCAAAAGTATGGGGCGAATTGCCGGATCAAAAAGAGATGGTCGTGACAAGCAATGGCCGGCCGATCGCCCTTCTTTCTTCGATTAATGAAAACAATTTGGAACAGATTTTGACAGCCTTTAGACGGGCACGGGCAGCGGATGCCCTGGCGGCCATCCAGTATGAATCAATTCAGCAGGGAACCGATGCCATATCCATGGATGAAATAAATGCAGAAATCAAAGCAGCAAGGTCCAAACGTAAAAAATGAAAATCGTATTGGATACAAACGTTCTTGTTTCCGGATTATTGGCCCCTTTCGGTTCAAGCGGTGAAATTTTAAGAATGGTATTCTCCGGTGAACTGACTTTGTGCCTTGATGCCAGAATTTTAGCTGAATATAAGGATGTTCTTCACCGGCCAAAGTTCAAATTCAACAGGGATTATATCAGCGTATTGCTTGACTTTATAAAGCAATACGGACATTTCACCTCAAGTGCGCCGCTTCAGATGCGATTGCCGGACCCCGACGATGAGCCTTTTCTGGAAGTCGCCATTGCCGGGCAGGTTGTGTCTTTGGTCTCCGGAAATCGCATTCATTATCCAGCTTCGCCTTTTAAAGGGATAAATATTCTCCCGCCTGCCCAATTTGTCGAATTTTATCGCAACCGAGATAAATCGGGCGCCTAATAAAAAGCGGGGGCAATGCCGAGTACAACGCTTTTTCCATGAAACCCCGCCCTGCCTGCTGGAACCCGGTGGACCTGGAAACCGGCACCCAAAAAACATACCATGCCCTGTTATAAAACTTGCAACAACTTATTTTAATTGTTATAAAAAACAAAACTTTGACAAACATTAGCTTGTTTGGCCGACACAACCAATAATAATGAGCCGGTAAAAAGTCGAAAAACGTCCTTTTCCGTCATTACGGCGCAGGCCGTAATCCAGTATATTCGGTCGGTTATAAATTATCTGGACCCCGGCCTGCGCCGGGGAGACGACTTTTTATGGTTGCATCAATACAAAATCAATTGCAATCTGTTATGAAAACAAGCATTTCCGATCTGGCAATATGCGGCGGTCCGCCAACATTTAAAGAAACCCTCCATGTGGGCCGCCCGAACATCGGCGACAGGGAACAACTGTTTCAAAGTTTCAATCAGATTCTTGACAACCGATGGCTCACCAACAACGGCCCATTTGTCCAGGAATTCGAGGCAAAAGCGGCCCAATTGCTTGGCGTCAAACACTGCATCGCCATGTGCAACGCCACCATCGCCCTGGAAATTGTCATTCGCGGGCTGGGTCTTACCGGCGAAGTCATCATTCCCTCTTTCACCTTTATCGCCACGGCCCATTCCCTTCAGTGGCAGGAAATCACCCCGGTTTTCTGCGATATTGACCCGGCCACCCACACCATTGACCCAAAAAAAATTGAAAGCCTGGTCACGCCAAAAACAACGGGTATCATCGGGGTCCATCTCTGGGGCAGGCCGTGCGCCATCAACAAACTGATTGAAATCACCAATCGTCGCAATCTCAAGCTCATTTTTGACGCGGCCCATGCGTTCGGTTGTTCCTACAAAGGTCAGAGGATTGGGAATTTCGGCGAAGCCGAGGTTTTCAGTTTTCACGCCACCAAATTCATCAATGCCTTTGAGGGCGGGATGGTGGCGACCAACAATGACACGCTGGCTGCCAAAATCCGCCTGATGAAAAATTTCGGGTTTGCCGGTTACGACAATGTGGTGCATATCGGCACCAACGGCAAAATGAATGAGATGTGCGCGGCCATGGGACTCGCGTCTCTGGCCGGAATGGAAGCGATTGTCAAAG
>PCSG01000081.1:5310-5716 GCA_002772195.1 Desulfobacterales bacterium CG23_combo_of_CG06-09_8_20_14_all_51_8
AAACGGAATTGGCGGACATACCGGGCGTAAGCCTGATTTATTATGATGAAGCTGAAAAAAACAATTTTCAATATATTGTGCTGGAAATTGATGAGCCTCTTTCCGGGATTTCACGGGACCAGCTCATAAAAGTGCTTCATGCGGAAAACATATTCGCCCGCCGTTATTTTTATCCCGGCTGCCACCGGATGGAGCCTTACCGCTCCTATTTCCCGCATTCAGGCCTGCTCCTGCCGGAAACGGAGAAGCTGACCGAGCGGATTCTGATACTTCCCACCGGCACTGCTATCAGTATGGAGGATGTCAAGACGATTTGCGGGATTATCCGGTTGGCAGTTAAAAACAGTGAAGCACTCACTTCCCTTTTATAACGGTCTTAATGCCCATCAACCCCAGCCATAACGAT
>PCSG01000081.1:5734-7600 GCA_002772195.1 Desulfobacterales bacterium CG23_combo_of_CG06-09_8_20_14_all_51_8
CGCTCCGCGTTAAGCCATCCGGCCCTGTATATCCTGTTTGGCCGCATGATGGGCTTATCTGAAAAATACCGGATGTATATCAGCCGGTTTATCAAACCGTTTCCCGGCATGAGAATTCTTGATATCGGATGCGGGCCTGCCGCCATTCTTAATTTTTTGCCTTTGGATGTCGATTACACCGGTTATGACCTCAATCCGTCATATATCGCCTATGCGGAAAAAAAATACGGACACAGGGCCACATTCCATAACCAGCGGGTCAGCAAAATGACGACTGGCGATCTCAGGCCTTTTGACGTGGTGCTGGCAGACGGGTTGCTGCACCATTTGAGTGAAATGGAAACGAGGGATCTCTTTAGCATTGGTCGCAGGGTGTTAAAACCGGATGGCTTTATGTTGACAGTCGATCCGGCTTTTGTTGAAAATCAAAAGCCTCTGGATCGATGGATCACTGCAACCGATCGCGGGCAGCATGTCCGATATCCGGAGGGATATAAAAAAATCGCTGAACCCCATTTTTCATGCGTAGAAGCGCACGTTGTTCAAAGAATTGGCACATTTTCGCTGACAGGCTGCATCCTCAAATGCCAAAAGGAATAAGTGGCATGGTTGAACAAAAACTGACACATGATACCGTCGATTATTCCATTATCATCCCTGTTTACTGCAATGAAGGGTCGCTCAAAGACCTTTATCAAACGCTTCAAACCGAAGTGGTTCGGCAAAACAGCGCCAGATCCCATGAACTGATCTTTATTGATGACGGATCTTATGACCGTTCATTTGAGATTTTGCTCGAATTAAAGAAGCAAGACCCGGAACATATAAAGCTCATCAAATTCACCCGCAATTTCGGGCAGGTCGCTGCCATGTTTGCCGGTTATCAGCTCGCTAAAGGCGACTGCATCGTCAATATTTCCGCCGATCTCCAAGACCCCCCCCGGTTGATCAATGAAATGCTGAATGCGTATTTCGATGAACAGTATGATATCGTAATTTGTTACCGCAGGTCCAGGGATGAATCTTTTTTCAGGATTTTCACTTCCGGATTATTTTACCGGACCATGAAAAAACTCAGCTTCCCCGATATGCCGCCGGGCGGATTTGATTATTTTTTAATGAGCAGGCGGGTCAGGGACCAGATTTTAATGAACAATGAATCCAATCCCTTCATACAGGGCAAAATCCTTTGGACCGGATTCCATAAAAAATGGATCCCCTATGATCGCGAAAGCAGAAAATCAGGAACCTCAAAATGGACGTTTTCCAAAAAAATCAAATATCTGATTGATGGCGTGCTGGGATATTCCTACCTGCCGTTGCGCGCCATGTCGCTGGTCGGGTTGTGCGTTTCCATTCTGGGATTTGTCTATGCGGTCATTATTCTGTTTTCAAAAATTTTTGGCGGCATCTCCACGACGGGTTGGGCGCCGCTCATGATCATGATTCTCATTTTGTCCGGCATCCAAATGCTGATGCTCGGCATCATCGGCGAGTATCTCTGGCGGGCGCTTGACCAGTCGCGGAACCGGCCGCAGTTTATTATCGACAAGGTTTACGATTAGGTATTCGAGGGTTTCATGAATTATACGGAAAAAGAGCTGTCGGACATGGGCATCCGGTTCGGGGACAATGTGCAAATCCACCGAACCGTTTTATTCTTCGGAAAGAATGTTCGGATTGGTTCCAATGTCAGAATCGATTGTTATTCAGTGATTACGTCTGACAAACCCGTGATTCTGGGCAACCATATTCATATTGGGGCTGGCGGGCATATTTTTGGGACGGCAGGTGTAACCATCCATGATTATTGTAATATATCATCAAGATGCTCGATATTTACAGCGTCTGATGATTATACCCAAG
>PCSG01000163.1:0-6848 GCA_002772195.1 Desulfobacterales bacterium CG23_combo_of_CG06-09_8_20_14_all_51_8
AGTCGAAGACAAATTTTATTTAACATTTAAGTATAAATTTATTACAAATATTATGCCAAATTTGGGAATACGCAAAAGAAACGGTTGAAGGAGGGATTCAATATTTAGACAGAGCACGGTCTTTAAGCGGCCATGCCTGGAAATTTAAATAAAAAAATTTTCTTTAAATGATTACAGATCATTCGTAGAAATATAAATTCAATTAAAAATCGGACATAATGGCATTTTTTTGCAATCATGTCCGATTTAAGTTATTCCAAACAAATTTTTACAGTAGAAATTTAATCAATTCTCATGAAAAATTCGGACGACATCCTTGTGCGAGTCTTAAATAAAAGGTATACATTCCGCTGAGTTCCGGCTGATTTCATAATTTAATACCTATAATCTCTAATCCTTTTTCAATTGCTTGCTTAAAATACGTGCAGCACATCTCGACATAATCGTTGCATGATTGTCCATCATATACCATCCATGGAAAAATACAGCTTGTCCACAGAACTGATGATGGAATGGTGCATTGTATTTGTCTTGACGGAATCTGATGCGTCTTCTCCTTTGTTTTATGATCCGGATGATCCGTGATCCCAGCATCATAAAGTGTCTGGCATCTTTCATCGGCAGGGATATGAAAGGCTGGCGAAGAAAAATTAATCCCATACCGACTAAATATATCCCGGGCAATCACCTTGACGTCTTCAAGCTGCGATCCATCATCCAATTGTTCAGTATTGCTGCCATCACAAATGTCTGAGATATTGTTTTCCTTACAAAATTTTATTGCCGCGATATCCATGGCGATTTTACATTGCAGGCATTCATTGGCCATAAACAGTTTGTGCATATTGTTCATATATGTTTCGCGGCCATTGCGCAGCCCATGCGCATCTTCCCACAAGGGACTAAGTTTCTGGCTAAGGACTGCCTGCTGGGCCTCTTGCTTCTCCTGGTGAGGCGTAATCATCTGGTAGATATTTTCAATATCTATTATTTGATGATGAATTTTTGCTTTCGAAGGCGCTTTCTGCATCAGTCTGGTCACTGCATCTTGAAGATTCTCGGCTCGCCTCAGACCATATCTTATAAAAGTAACAAGATATATCTGATCATATTTTTGCAGTTGCAACCAGGCAACATATGTTGAATCCGTGCCCCCGGAGAACATAACAGCTATTTTTTTACTTTTCATCCATCATCCTCCTTAAGCTGACCATTGAATTAATGTTTCTAATGTTTAGCAAGCCTGATGGCATAATGAATAGATTGCATAACGCCATATCTTCTTCTTGCTTCATTGTACTCTCCACAAGCTGCAATTAAAAGATTGAACACTCAATAGTGTTAACAATACCGTGCCATATTAATGATATAAGAAGTATGCCATTATATGCAATAATGCCAGAGTGTCCTGTGGGCTAATTCTTCGGTGGGAAGAAGGGATGAATCTAAATGTTAATCTGTTATGATTTTTTGTAAAATCTATTGGTGAAAAATATAAAATGCATGCTTTCTCAAGAAACAAAAAAATAAGCCAAAATGGCTGATTTTAGCAATCAAGAGAAATCCATATTAGCATACCGTTATTCAGCTTGACCTGTGAAATAATTATAATCATATAATCCTTTAACGATAGTCTCTTTTATCAAGATGATAACGCCTCAATTTACGAAAAAGGGTACGCGTATTTATACCCGAACACTGAACCACCTGATTAATCCGTCCATGATATGTTTCCATAGCCAGTTTGAGATAATTTCGCTCAACTTCAACAATCTGATCCGTCAACGGCGGAAAAAGATTCGGGAGTGTAGCGTTTATTATTTTTTCATCGCATGCCATTTCGGTGATAAAAACTTTTCGAATTATTTTGTCTTGAGTCATTATGACTGTTCGCTCCATGGCATTCGATAATTCTCTTACATTACCAGGCCATGAGTGACTAATGAGTTGAGTGACCGCTTCGGGATGAAGTGACATAGGATTCAGGCCCAACTGATATGAATAAAGATCTAAAAAATGACGGGCCAAAAGCGGGATGTCTTCTTTTCTTTCTCTCAGTGGGGGCAATTGAATCGGAACCACGTTAAGGCGGTAGAAAAGATCCCGTCGAAATCTTCCCTCTTGAACCAGCTGAATTAAATCTTCATTGGTAGCCGCAATGATTCGGATATCGACCTCGATGACGGTCTCGCCACCAAGAGGCTGAAACGCTTTTTCCTGAATAAGTCTTAATAATTTTTTCTGAACAGCAGACGATGCACTCGAAATTTCATCCAAAAAAATCGTTCCGCCATCGGCTTGTTTAAAACGACCTGCCCTGTCCGTTTGGGCACCGGTAAATGCTCCCTTTTTATGGCCAAATAATTCTGAGTCCAGCAGTGTTTCAGGAAGGGAACCGCAATCAACAGTAACAAGGGAACCGGAAGCTCTGGGGCTGTTGTAATGTATCGTTTTGGCGATTAGCTCTTTTCCAGTTCCTGTTTCACCTGAAATAAGGATGGTCACATCCAGGGGAGCAACTGATTTTATTAACTTAAATACGGCATTCATCGGCTCACTTTTTCCCACGATCTCATCCAGGCTGTATTTTCCCCCAAGTTCATTCTGTAGTTTTGAAATGGATTTTTTAAGTAATTTATTTTCAACTTTCAAGGAAAGCCGTTCAGCGGCTTTCTCTAAAATAGCTTTTATCCGTAAAAAATTAAGCGGCTTACAAAGAAACTCGCAAACTCCATCTTTCATGACTTCCACAGCGACTTCAACCGTTGCAAAACCAGTAATAACGATTATCTCGATATCAGGATGACGCTTTCTGATAAGTTTGACCAATTCATTGCCCGTGATGTCGGGCATTTTAAGATCTGTTATTACCACATGAAAATCATTACTGGCCAGCAACTCCATACCGGAAGTTCCGTTAGATGCCAAATGGACATCATGCCCCCATTTAGACAACCGCAATTTAAAAGTATGGCGAATTGAATCTTCGTCATCAACCACCAGAATTTTTAACTTCATTATCTTATAGCTCCTCTTGAGGAAGGGGGTTCTCATAAATATTTGACAATAACCTGAGCAGTTCTTTTGGCGAAAACGGTTTCTGTAGAATCGGGATGCGCGGGAAAACGGACGTAGTCTGTATCTCCAAGCCTGAGTAACCGCTCATGAATATGACTTTTTTAGCCAATTCCGGTCGTTTCTCCACCAAATATTTATAAAGCTCAACCCCGCCCATCACTGGCATCTTCAGATCAAGCAAAATTAGATCATAGGTTTTTTTCTTGAGTATCTCCATCGCCAACAATCCATTCAAGGCGGTATCCGCCTGGCAACCCAACTCCTTTAAATATTGTGCAAGGTCTCTGCACAGAGTTTTTTCGTCATCAACAATTAATACTTTAGAAGGCAGGCAGGCTTCATCATTAGGTTCATTTTTCTTTTTTTGCCGATGCTTCAGGTACTTCGGCTGAATGAATTTTAACAATAAATCGGGTGCCGGACGGCACATCCTGTGCCAAAGAGATGAAACCATTACATCTCTGAATTACATTGTAATTGATTGACAGCCCCAGGCCGGTTCCCTTGCCTGGGGGTTTAGTTGTAAAAAAGGGATCAAAAAGTTTTGGCTGGTTTTCTTCAGAGATACCGGGACCATTATCTTCAATTTCCATGACAACCCATTCATCTTGATTCAGTGTTCGAAAAATGATTTGGTCGCCTATTCCGGATTCCTCAATTGCATCCACTGCGTTTTGTAAAAAATTGGCAACTACCTGTTGAAGCTGAGTATGATCCCCAATAATCGAATTAATTTCTTCGCATAAGTCAAGGATTATCCGGATATCTTTTTTGCGCACCTGCTCTATATGCACATTGACAATATATTTTATTATATCATTGAGACAGATTGGGGTGCAGTTCGATTTTTGCGGATAGGCAACGCTTAGAAGGTTCCTTACGATCCGACTCGCCCGCCCGGCATCCTCAATAATAATCTTCAAGGCTCCATAAGCCTCGCTGTCATGTGTTTGATCCTCTATAAGATGTTCGGCACATCCTAATATACTGGTCAAGGGATTATTCATCTCATGAGCGATGCCTGAAACAAAAAGCGCTAATGAATTCATTTTTTCGGCCAGAATTCGGGCATTCAGCAGATCGGATTCCAGTTTGATACGCTCGGTCACATCATTAACAACAACGACTTTTCCCATTACACCGGATTCAGGGATTTTAATCGGCCCGAACAACACCTCAAGACAATAAACCGCACTGCTGTTGTTGTTTAAGATCATTCGTTTTTGGCCGAAAACAGTTTCGTTTTCAGATCGCATCAGGTCCTTCCGCCAGAATTGATCAGCAGGATACATATGGAGACTGGAAAGGCTCTTGCCCCCAATGAGGTCTTTTTTGATTCCGACTTTTTCAAAATATTGTTCCATCTTTGGGTTTGCAAAAATCACACAACCATTGTGATTAAGAAAAAGCACGCCTGTGGGATTGGCATCGATAAGATTTTTATAAAACTGCTCTGTTGCTTCCAGTCTCTTTTTGATTTTGGAGACTTCTTTTTCGAGACGTTTCGTATATTCCTTTTCTTTTTTTAGTGTTAATTCCCTCAACTTAACTTGTTCTGAAATATCGGTGATTTCCAGCGCCACGAAGATGACTCGCCCTGATGGGTCCCGAACCGGGCTGGCATTGAAAAGATATGAGCGGTCATCGTTTTGTTCGATTGAAAAATTAATTTCAACAGAGCTTTTGATTCCATCCCTGGCATCAAAAAGAACTCTCTGGAGCTTCTCCTGGTGGTTTTTAAAACGTTTCAGCCGAGTCAAATCACAAATATATTTTCCCTGAATAGACTCTAAGTTTAATTGCATTGATGACAAAAAAGGCTGATTACAGGAAATAACCTTTCCATCGGGCGTGCACTTGGCAACAAAAGATCCCATGGAATCGATCCATTGCTGCATCTCCCTTCGCTCATTTTCAAGCTTTGCCTGAAGCGCCTTTATGTCTGAAATTATCTTCCCCTCCGGCACTAGGGCAATAATTTCTCCGTTCTCATCCCGGATGGGTGTGATCGAAAAAATTGCCTGAATGACTCGACCATCCGGATCTTTGAGCGAATCTTCGAGTATGGGAGTTTCGCCCCTACATGCTTTTTCTATCATTTCATCAGTCAGTCTTTTAGCCTCAGGCGAATGATTTCGCCAGGGAGAATCGCGGAATGAACTACCTATAACTTGCTTCAGTGTCTGCCCGACAGTCTTAAGGGCCGATCGATTCGCAAAAAGCATCGTTCCGTCCTTATCAATTACTCCAGCCAGGGTATCTATCTGATCGAAAGCAAAAGCGAGAATTCGTACCAGTTCATCGGAAGCATGCGCTATGCCAAAGGGTTTCTTTTGAGACGGGTTCATGGTTCTTCCTTCCGGTTTTTCCTTTTTCAACAAACGGACAGGTCACGGGTTGGTTTGGATTTTATATTCATGTAATCCGATTCCAAGCGTATTTCTTCCGTCAAATGTAAAAATTACATCATAATCCAGACATTGAATACAAGTATCATGCCAGACTCTTAATCCATGGCTATGTTTTCCAACTGAAGTTTCCCTCTTTTTAATGAAGCCATTCAGGCAGCAACATACTGTTAATATGTAATAAAAATAAACAATCAGACATAAGATGCCCTTCGATCACACTGCACACTTTTTGCCTTGCAAATTCTCGAATTTTGTCCCTCAATATTTCCTAAGTTCAACATACATAACCTTACTTACGGTATTTCGGAATCCGCACCAAGTGGTATTTGCATTCCCACACGGTATGGCTTAAACTCTGATTGTCGTACATGGGAAGTCTCCTTTTCCTTAACTTTGAGCGGTTCAGATTGGGAGACTTCCCATGTATCCCCTATAAATGCCAAGCTCTGCGAATCCCCCTGCAGAGCCGAAGGTTTACCTATTCTTAAATCAGTGGCATAAAAACTGCATATGATTTTAAGAGGTGATTTAAAAAATGAAAATTTTTGCCTTAAATATATCTTTAACGCGGCTGATCGTCTTTTGACCACTATTTTTTGTTTTTATACAAAAAAAATTGTTAGCTTGAAAGAGCGGAAAAATGAAAATGGATCCCCATGAAAAACAAATCAACCAGCCTATACAGCATCATCAAATCTCTGGGGCTTGTGTTCGGCGATATCGGCACCAGCCCCATTTATACGCTGACTGTCATATTTTTAATCACTCCCCATTCCCAGGAAAATATTATCGGCGTTTTATCGCTCATCATTATTGCAGTGGTCTTGTTCTCCGTTAAGGTATCCGCCTTGTTTGGACCGCTGATGGTGATATGGTTTTCAGCACTGACCTTGTCCGGTCTGATAGCCATTCTGGCGGTTCCGTCAGTGTTCAAAGCAATTAATCCTTATTATGGCATCCATTTTCTATTAAAAAACGGCTTTGCGGGCTTTTTTGTATTGTCCGGGGTGACCCTTTGTGCGACCGGCGGCGAGGTGCTATATGCGGACATGGGACACCTGGGTCGTGAACCCATTGTAAAAGCATGGTATTTTGTGCTTGTGGCACTCATATTGAATTATCTGGGACAAGGCGCTTTTTTGATCCATCACCCGGAGGCCAAAAACGTTTTATTCGCAATGGTATTTTTCCAGGCGAAATTCTTATATATTCCTTTTCTGATTTTAAGCATCATAGCCACGGTAATCGCTTCTCAGGCAATGATCAGCGGCATGTTTTCCATCGCATACCAAGGGTGCCACGCGCATTATGCCTATGCTTAAAATCGCATACACATCGACAAAACTGCGATCCCAAGTC
>PCSG01000163.1:6975-7303 GCA_002772195.1 Desulfobacterales bacterium CG23_combo_of_CG06-09_8_20_14_all_51_8
TCATGATGAGCAGGATCTTTTGGTTAAGACAAAACAAATGCCTATCGATAATTTCCTTAATAATAATGATGATAACTTTTGGATATTTTCTTTCCAACACCTTTAAAATTTCTCATGGCGGCTATTGGTCCATCATTATCGCATCCATTCCGTTTGGCATTATTATACTTTATCGGCATCGGCAGAAACGCTTGTTCCAAGCGCTTCTGCCGATGCCGCTGTCCACATTCCTGGAGGCTTACCGGGAAATCTATCTAAAATTAATCAAAATTATAGGAAGCGCCCTGTTTTTTGCAAAAGATTCGAAGTTCACCCCCCTATATCGCGC
>PCSG01000163.1:7311-7562 GCA_002772195.1 Desulfobacterales bacterium CG23_combo_of_CG06-09_8_20_14_all_51_8
ATCAATAATAACATTATCTATGAGGACAATATTATCGTTTCCATTGTCAAACTTGAAAAACCATTCGGCATTGAGGGGTTTATCAGAGAGGAAATCGATAAAGGACTTCGGGTATTTGAAATCCAGCTTGACTACATGGAAATCGCACCGGATGTTGAAAAACTTCTGCTAAAAGCCCGAATTAATGAAAAAACAATTTTCTATGGTATCGAAAATATTCAAACGGACAATTTTTTCTGGTATATTTTTGT
>PCSG01000333.1:0-7504 GCA_002772195.1 Desulfobacterales bacterium CG23_combo_of_CG06-09_8_20_14_all_51_8
TATCGCCCTCATCATAGAAAATTATATTTGATTGATTTTATATAAAAAAATGAAAGGGTGAAGGGGGAAGACAACGGCTAAAAAATTGTCTGATTTTTTTGCAATGTGTAAAAACCCTTTTGTTCTGAAATCGCATCTTGCGCCCTTTCTGATTTTCTTATATGATGCCCCTCAAATTAACCAAATGCCAAAAAATATGCCGAAAAAAACAGGGCGCCTGCCGGTGTCAATCAGGAAAAAACTCATGGACCATAAAAAACCGTCGCTTCCATCCAAAACATATTTTTTCATCCTGGCAGGTGTTCTGATTTTCGCTTTTATTGTGGGCGGTTATGCGTTTTACCGTCATGAAGCAACCGCTGTTCAGGCCCAAAAATACGATGAATTGAAAGCCATCGCGGATCTCAAAATCCGGCAGATCATCTCCTGGCGGCAGGAGCGGGAGGCGGACGCCCGCATCCGTTCGACGGGGTTGATCCGGACAGATGTGCTCCAGTGGCTCAAGGCGCCGGAAAATGACCCATTGATGAAAACCAGAATAATCAACCGGCTTCAATCGCTTCGGAAATATCAAGGCTACGATAACATCATCCTTGCCGGAACCGACGGCCGCATTCTGGTTTCGCTGGACCCCGCAGTGACGGAACTGGAACCCGAAACGCAACAACTGGGCGCCCGGGCCGTATTTTCGCGCAACGTGGCATTCGGCGATTTTTTTCAATGCTCGCACAAGAAGCGGATTCACCTGGATGTGGCGGCGCCGGTTCCCGGAGAGGACGACCTGCCCGCAGCCGTTCTGATTCTGCGCACCGATCCGACACAATATCTCTATCCCCTCATCCAGACCTGGCCCATGCCAAGCAAAACCGCTGAAGCCCTCATTGTTCGAAAGGACGGCGACGACGTTCTGTTCCTCAACACCCTCCGCCATCGACCTGACCCGCCTCTGACCGTCCGCATCCCCCTGTCCAGGACCGATGTTCCGGCTGTCCAGGCCGCGCTCGGCCTGACCGGCCTTTTCCAGGGACATGATTACCGGGGCGTAGACGTGCTGGCTGATATCCGGCCTGTGCCGGGTTCCGCCTGGTTCATGGTGGCCAAAGCGGATACGGATGAAATCCTGGCCGAAGTCCGGTACCGGGGGGGCGTCATCGGAATTGTCACCCTGATCCTTGTCCTGCTGGCAGGATCCAGCGCGGGCTATTTATACAAGCATCAGGGAAAACGCGCATTTAAGACTCTCTATCAGTTTGAACGCGACCGACGAAAAGCCGAGGAACTATTTAAAATCACCTTATACAGCATCGGCGACGCGGTCATCACCACGGATGTGGAGGGAAAGATCCAACAGATGAATCCGGTGGCCGAAAAACTTACCGGCTGGACGGAATCCAGCGCAAAAGGGCGACCCGCCGAAACCGTATTCCGCATCATCTCTGAAATCACCGGCGAAACCGTTGACAGTCCGGTTCAAAAAGTTTTGGAAAAAAGAATGAATGTCGGGCTCGCCAATCATACCCTGCTGATCGCAAAAGACGGGACCCAAATCCCCATCGCCGACGGCGGCGCGCCCATCCGGGATGAGAGCGGCGTCCTTACCGGTGTGGTGCTGGTATTCCGGGACCAGACCCGGGAGCGGTCGGCGGAGGCGGCGCTGCGCAAAGAGAATGAATTTTCAGGCGCAATCATCAACAGTCTGCCCGGGGTCTTCTACCTTTTTGATGAGAATGGGCATCTTCTGCGATGGAACCGGAATCTCGAGATCGTTTCAGGATACTCCTCTGAAGAGATGGAAAAAGTGCATCCCCTTGATTTCTTTTCCGGAGAGGAGAAAAAACGGGTTGAGGAAGCCATTCAGGAAGTTTTCGTAAAAGGTGAGTCGCGTGTGGAAGCGAATTTTATTTCAAAAGAGGGGAGAAGCGCTCCTTATTATTTTACAGGGCTCAATTTTATATTGGATAATAGGCCGCATGTGGTCGGGATGGGGATTGACATCACCGAGCGAAAGACCATGGAGGATCAGTTCCGCCAGGCCCAGAAAATGGAATCCGTGGGCAGGCTGGCCAGCGGGGTGGCCCATGATTTCAACAACATGCTCATGGTCATCATCGGATACACGGAACTGGTGATGGGGAAAGTCGATCCCGGACTGCCGATTTTCAAAGACCTTCAGGAAATCCTGAACGCGGCCAAGCGATCGGCGAATCTCACCCGGCAGTTGCTGGCCTTTGCCCGCAAACAGATCATCCGTCCCGTGGTGCTGGATTTAAACGATACCATATCCAGCATGCTCAAACTGCTGCGCCAGCTCATCGGCGAGGACATTGATCTGGCCTGGAAACCGGGCCTGGACATCTGGACGGTGAAAATGGACCCGGCCCAGATCGACCAGATTCTGGCCAATCTTCTGGTCAACGCCAAAGACGCCATTGGAGGCGTGGGTTCCGTCACCATTGAGACGGAAAACGTGGAATTTGATGAAATCTACTGCGCCCAAAACCTGGGCTTTGTCCCGGGAAAATATATGAGGATGGCGGTCAGCGATACGGGCGTCGGCATGGACAAAAATATTCTGGGTCATTTATTCGAGCCCTTTTTCACCACCAAGGAATTGGGGAAAGGAACAGGCCTGGGACTGGCCACGGTGTATGGCATCGTGAAACAGAACAACGGGTTCATTAATGTTTACAGCGAGCCGGGCCAGGGAACGACGGTAAAAATTTATCTGCCTCGAACCGAAAGCTGCTTTGCGGAAGAAGCGGTTGCGGCGACAGGCAAAAACCTCCTGGGGACCGAGACCGTGCTTCTGGTGGAGGATGAGGCGTCCATTTTAGAACTCGGGACATCGATCCTGACGAGATACGGTTACACCGTGCTCTCCGCCAAAAGCCCTTTTGAGGCGGTGATCCTGGCAAATAACCATGATGGTCCGATCCATCTGCTTGTCACCGACGTGGTCATGCCGAAAATGGACGGCAAGGAACTCAAGGAAAGGCTCTGCGCCGTCCGGCCGGGGATCAGATGCCTGTTCATGTCGGGCTATACGGCCAACGCCATCGCCCATCACGGCGTGCTCGACAAAGACGTTTATTTTCTTCAGAAACCCTTTTCCGTTATACGCATGGCCGAAAAGGTCCGGGAGGCGCTGGATTTTCCGTAAGGATATTTTTTGCTGATAGTTGCATTACCACGGAAAACCCCCGGCTTTTTACTGCCCCTTGCGCAACACCAGGCTGCCCACGGAATACCCGGCCCCGAAGGAACAGATGACGCCGATGTCGCCGGTGTTCAAATCGGTGTTGGTGAGATGAAACGCGATGATGAGTCCGGCGGAGGCGGTATTGCCATAGCGGTCGAGAATAAAGGGGGTTTTGTCCAAAGGGACATCCTCGCCCAGAAGCTGCCGGATGACCATTTTGTTCATGTTCATGTTTGCCTGGTGGAGCCAGAACCGCCGGACATCCGCCGGCCGGATGCCGAGGCTCGCCAGATGGTCCGCCAGATGTTGGGCGGCAATGGGGCTGACTTCTTCAAATACCTTGCGGCCCGCCTGGTGAAAGAGTTTGTCCCATCCATAAGGGTCCACGTCCGTGGCCCGGGACAGATGCCCGAAATTGGAGCGGATATGGCTTGAAAACCGGGTCAAGGCTTTTGTGCCCAGGACCTGGAAATAATTTTCCGCAACGCGGGTTTCGGCCCGTTCCAGGATCACGGCCGTGGCCACGTCCCCGAAAATAAAATGGGAATCCCGGTCCTGAAAGTTGACCTGAGGGGTCACCAGTTCCGGATTGACGGCCAGCACACAGGACGCCGACCCGGATGCCAGGCAGTCATAGGCTCGGTGGAGTCCGAAGGTCGCGGCCGAACAGGCCCCCAGCATGTCAAAACCAAATCCGTTGATCCCGAGCTGCTCCTGAATTTCAATGGCGATGGCCGGATAGGCCCGCTCGGTATAGGTGCAGGCCACGATCACCGCGTCGATGTCCGAGGCCGTCTTTTTTGCCGCCGCCATGGCCATTCGGGCCGCGGCAATGCCGATTTCCGCCTGGCGGCTGATCGCGGATTCCGGGCGTTCCGTGAAACGTGGCCGCATGCGGTCGATGTCTAAAATCCCTTCTTTTTCATAAACATAGCGGGATTTGATGCCGGACGCCTTTTCAATGAACCGGGCGCTGGACAGGGGTTTTTCTTCCATTTCCCCGGCTGTGATGGCCGCCGCATGGTCCGCGTTGAATTTCTGCGCCCAGTCGTTATAGGAATCCACCAGTTCTTCGTTGGTGATGATGTGTTCCGGGGTCCAGAGACCTGTGCCGGTGATGATGATGGGTGACGCAGAAATTTGATGTTTCATGGAGTCTTTCACTTGTCATACCCGTGAAGGCGGGTATCCAGAAATTATGCTCTGAGTTTATATGAAAATGCCAATAACATAATGATTTTATATGAAAATATAAAAAAACTCTCTGCGTCCCTGCGTCTCCGCGGGAGAAAAAAATGTATCTCGTGCAGAGATGCAGAGCAAAATCAGTTAAGTCTTTATTTTCATCCTTCGTTGTGCCTATCCGGGCATGGGGGGTATATAGAATGCAAAGGCCGCGAACCGGCCGTCATGGCTCAAGCTGAGGTCGATGGCCTGTTTCTCCCCCTGGATGCAGATTTCCGGCGGGAGATCTCGGCCGTTTAAGCTGGGCCGGTTGATGGCGATGGTGTTTTTGCAAACCCCCAAAAACCGGGAGAGACATGCCGCGGCAAGGGTTTGCGCGGCAAGGGTTTCCCGTTCGGAGAGGGAAAGTCCTCCGGCAAAGGCGTCTTCCGGAATCCGGCTCGACCCGGAAATAACCGCCTCCAAGGCTTCCGGGGAACCTGCGGCCACCCGGGCATGGACATAGTCGGCATTCCATTCCATCATCACGGGCACCTTCCCTAAAGGCGTCGTCACCCATCCCGGAATAGTCCCTGATGGGTCAAGGGTATCCAGTTTCACCGCATATCTTCCCGGTGCTGATGAAATATCGGGCGTGGATTTGACCATTGCCTTGTAGGCGGCTTCTTTGGCCGCCCAAAACGCCCACAACAGCGCATCCGGATAACGAAACCGGGTGACTGCCCGGCGTTCCGCTTCGGTCAGCACTTTTTCAAGAAACCGGATGTCGCGGGCTTTTCCCTTGGCCTCCGGGGTTTTCAGGTCCACGATGTCATTTCCCACGCTGATCAAAATAATCGGTTTCCATTTTCGATAAATGGCGCACGATCTGCTCCGCGCAGTCCCGCTGGGCACGGAGTCCCGTGAGCCGGGTTTCCGGTCGGCATTCTTCAACCGTCATGGAAAAAGTTTCGCCGAACCGGGGAAATTTGCTCCAGGTTTTCTGCCCGTCCCCCCGCATATACACCGCCATGACCCGGCAGCCGGGGATGGCTCGGAACAGCCGGCCCACGCCGTAGGAAAAATTTTGCGTGTCCACCCGGCCGGACCGGGACCGGGTGCCTTCCGGAAAAATCATCAGATTTTCTCCTTTTTTCAGAAGAAACGCGCATTTGGCCAGACTTGCGCCCACCGATTCCCGGTCCCCGCCCCGGGTGATGGGGATGCATTTCGTCAGATAGCAGGTCAATCTGACCACGAGACTGCGGCTGAAATTTGTTTTTTCCGGCACATTCCACGGCAGGCGCCTGTAGTCGACTGCATAGCGCCAGGCAGGAATCATGGCATGTGCCAAAATCACCGAATCAATGAAGGTCAGGTGATTGGCGCAGATCAGCCACGGGCCCGGATGAGCATGCATCAGGTCTTGGACGGTTTTCCGGACGGCTTTCAGATGCCGAATCCGGTACCCTGCCGCCTTGACGGCCAGCCACACCAGAGGAGCAGTCATAACCACGCTGATCCGTCCGATCCCGTATTGAAGATAAAAAAAGAATTTGTCCTTTAGGTTCATCTTAGGAGACGACGCGTAGTTTCCGTTCCACCACATGGACCGCGTCGCCCACGGTTTTGATCGCATCGGCGTAATCGTCGTCAATGGCAATGTCAAAAGCATCTTCGGCCTTGATGATGATGTCCACCAGGCGTGCGGAATTGACTTTGAGGTCCTGGATGATGGCGGTTTTCATGCCGACATTGGCCAGCCGTTCAGGTTCCTTGACAAATTCCCGGATGATGCCAACGACTGTTTCAAAAATTTCCTCTGTCTTCATTGTCTCTCTCCTTTTTTATTTTTATGTATTGTAGATTTATGCCTTGGGTGTCCATTTTTGAATGATCAGGCAACTGTTCACATCGCCGAACCCGAAACAGGCCTTGGCCAGGGTGGCGAGTTCCGGAACGTCCCGGCAAGTCCGGGGAATAGCGGCCTCAAACTCCCGGATCTCCGGGTGAATGTCCTCGCAATTGACGGAGGGATGGACGAACCCCTTGTAAATTTGAAGGATCGCGGCCACGGTTTCAATGGCTCCGGCAGCCCCCAGACAGTGGCCGATCATGGATTTGGTGGAATTGATGACGGGAAAGTCCGCCGGGCCCCGATGCAGGGCTTTCGCCCAGTTCTTGACTTCATAGGGATCGGCAAATGTTGCGGTCAGGTGCCCATTGATGGCGTCTATGGCATCGGCGGTGATCCCGGCGTTTTTTAAGGCGCCCTGAATGCAGCGCACCACCCCTTGGGGGTTTGGCGCGGTCATGGAGCCGCCGCTGCGCTGGCCCCCGCAGTTGACCATGCCGCCGGCGATTTCCGCGTAAATCCGGCATCCCCGGGATTGGGCGGATTCCAGGTCTTCCAGCACCAAAGCCCCGGCCCCGGCTCCGGGCACAAACCCGCAGGCGTCGGCGCTCATGGGCCGGGAGCCTTTTCCCGGCTGGTCGTTGAATTTTCGGGCCAGGACCCGCATGGCGTCAAAACCAGCCCAGGTATAGGGGGATGCGCCTTCGGCCCCGCCCACCACCATGCGCCGGGCAAGACCCGCCCGGATGCGCTGGGCCGCTTCGATAACGGCCTCGGTTCCGGTGCTGCAGGCGGCGGAGTTGGAGGTGACCTGATTTCCCAGCCCCAGCAGGCCGCCGACGTGGGCGCTGATGCCGCTCGCCATGACCCGTTCCACGGTCTGGGACCCCAGGCGCCGGACGTTTCCGGCGTTGACCATGGGAACCACTGTGTTTGCAATGGTTTCCATGCCGCAGATGCCGCATCCGAAAATGGTTCCCGTGTCCCAGTCCGCCGGATCATCATCACCGGCAACCGGCAGCCCCGCATCCTTCCATGCGGAAAGGGCCGCAAGCGATGCATAGGCGATGTTATCGCCTGGACTATCGACGGGATTTCCGCCCATGGCGTTTATCCAGAATTTTTCAAAATTTTCCGGGACCCCTCCGATCTGGCAGGCAAACTTCAGACGTTCCAACTCCGGCATGAACCGGATTCCTGATTTTCCTGATCTCAACGCAATTTCAAAATTTTTCAGACCGATGCCGTTGGGGCTGACGACCCCCATGCCGGTCACGACCACTCTT
>PCSG01000333.1:7536-9607 GCA_002772195.1 Desulfobacterales bacterium CG23_combo_of_CG06-09_8_20_14_all_51_8
ATTTATGAGTAATTCCGGTATGTTTACCCTTTGCTGACCGGTGACGCCCGCCCCGGTGAGAACACCCGCGCAGACAATTTCACCGGATTCCCGGGTGATGCGTGTTTTGGCTTTTAAGCTCCCCTGGCGCAGATACACCAGTTCGCCGTGGGTGATCACCCGCTCGCCTGGAACGACCGGCGCAAAAAATTCGATGCTGTCCGCCAGGGCGAACAGCGTTGTCATTTGTCTGAGTTTTTCGGGACCGACGCCCCGGCGCAGAAGCTGATAAATGCCCATGGCCACCACGCCGGTCTGGGCCATGGCTTCGATGAGTATCACTCCCGGGGTCACGGGATTGCCCGGAAAATGGCCGGCATAAAAATATTCGTTTTCCTTGAATCTGTATGCGGCCGAAATCCGCCGCTCGTCTATCGCAAGAATTTCATCGATAAACCGGAACGGCGGTTGTTGAGGGATCAAATCCAGTACCTGTTGAAAAATGATTTCATTAGCCGCCATACATGCCACCGTTCACGTGAATGACGCTACCATTGATATATCCGCCCTGGCTGGCCAGAAACGCCACCACCTCGGCCACTTCCTCGGGCCGTCCCATGCGGCCCAGGGGGATGGCTTGCATAATGTTCTGGGCGATTTCCGGTGAAAGGGCCCGGGTCATGTCCGTGTCGATAAATCCCGGAGCCACGGAATTAACCAGAATGTTTCTGCCGGCAAGCTCCTTGGCCAGGGATTTGGTCATGGCGTCCAGGGCCGCTTTTTCCATGGTATAGGGAATCTGGCCGGCGTTGCCGGTATGGCCCACCACGCTTGAAATATTAATGATGCGGCCCGCACCCTGGCGTAGCATAAATCCCCGCAGGACCCGTTTGGTCAGATACCAGGCCCCCCGGACAATGGCCCGCTGGGCGTCAAAATCTTCGAGTTTCATGGCCGGCATGGGCGCATTGATGCTGACCCCGGCATTGTTGACCAGAACATCCACCCGGCCGGCTTCCTTTTTTATCTGGTCTGTCATTTGGTCCACCTGGCCGGGGTCGGTGAGGTCCGCCGGCACCAGAAAGCCGTGGCCAAGAATGGCGTCAAGGACCGATTGCGCGGACTGGCGGCTGCTTCGGTAATGAATGCCCACATAAAAGCCCCGTTCGGCAAGGGCCCGGCAGCAGGCCGCGCCGATGCCGGTTCCGCCGCCGGTGACAACGGCCACGGGTTTGGCCGGTTTTCGGGTGTCGTGGGTGGAAGTTTCCGTGATCATAGGGGATTTTCTTTCTGGTGAATGCCCCCACGGCAGTTTTCGCCGGGAAGGGGATAGTTTTTATAGGTGATGCCTTTGAAAATGCCGATGCGGGCGTTTCGGACCGTGGTGATCATCTCCCCGTCGATAAAAACATCCGCGTTTGCAATGACAATAGCGGCCCCGGCCTGTTTCAGCGTGCGAAAGCGCACCCCATCGATTTCGAATCGCACGACCCGGTTATGGGGCCGGATCTGTCCGGAAAACTCGACCTCCCCGCAGCCAAGGGTCCTTCCCGCGCCCAAGGCCCCGCTCCAGACGCCGAAAAATCCCATGAGCTGCCAGACGGCGTCCACGCACAGGCATCCGGGCTGGACCGGATCTCCGGGAAAGTGGCACTGGAAATACCAGGCATCCAGGCGGATGTCCTGTTCGGCAATGATTTTTCCCCGGCCCCCGGATTTTTCAATGGACAGAATCCGGTCCATCATGAGAAACGGCGGGGCCGGCAACCGGGCGTCAAAATCTTCGGGCGGGTCGTCGATGAGCCGGCCGTATGAGAAAGCGATGAGCTCTTGGAGGTCAAAGCGGTTTTTTTCTAAAAATTCTTGATACTTCATTGTTTGATAACCATTTATGAAAAAACGTTTTTTTAACCACAGAGCACACAGAGGGCACGGAGAAAAATAATAAAATAATTTTCTCTGTGTTCTCCGTGCTCTCTGTGGTTGAGAGTTTATATTTATAAATTCTGGTTATCCACTTTAGTTAAGTGGCTGACCAAAAGCCGCGAGACCCTGAGTGTCATTACGAGGAGTGAGGGACAAACGACGAAGT
>PCSG01000064.1 GCA_002772195.1 Desulfobacterales bacterium CG23_combo_of_CG06-09_8_20_14_all_51_8
CATCAAACTTAAAATACACGTCCTCATCGACAAACTGGGTTTTCGCAGCTTCCATCTGGGCCGCTTCCTCTTGTTTCTGGCGCTGGGCTGCCAGTTCCTCCTCGGTCAAGGCAGCTCCCGATGCGCTCATTTCGGTTCCAGACGATTTCATGGAATCGAGTTGCGGTTTTTTCTTTGAGCATGCCGATACGGTCATCAGCAGGCCGACCATGAGAATTACCAGTCCGATGTTCACCACATGCATGTTTTTTTTCATTTTTTTTCCCTTTTCAAATACGATTGTTCTTGTTTTTGCCTTCTTCCCTATATGCCAATCCTCCGGCCGGTCTCGTGGGTGAGAGGGCCGTCGAAATTTCTTATTTCTTAAACGATGGCGACCAGGATAGCGATGTCTGCTCTCCGGCGGTTTCCAGCAGAATCCGCTGATCGGTGCCGGATGCGGTCATCACGTAAATCCGGGATCTTCCCGTCCGGTTGGAACAAAATGCGATCAGACTTCCATCCGGCGACCAGGAGGGCGACTCATTGCTGCCGGCGGCGTTGGTCAGCTGTTTTAACCCCCGGCCATCGACTCCGATCACAAAAATATTGGTCTGCCCGCCGTCCATGCCCGAATAGGCAATCCGGTCTCCGGCCGGGGACCAGTCCGGCTGGGTATTGTATTTTCCCTCATAGGTCAGCCGCCGCACGGCTCCGGTATCCAGATCCTGAATCAAAATTTGAGGACTGCCGAATCGTTTGGAAACAAACGCCATCCTTTTTCCGTCCGGTGAAAACGTCGGAGACACGTCAATGCCCTGGTTTTTAGTCAACCTTGTATCAATTTTTCCGCCTTCAGTCAAAAGATATATTTCTTCATCTCCTTCAAAGGACAGCGTGGCGGCCAGGCGTTTTTTCCCGGGGACCCAGACCGGGGTAATATTGATTCCGTCATAGGAAATTTTTTTCTCGGTTTTCCCCCCTATGTTGCGGATAAAAATCTCCGGCCGGTTGTTCTGATAAGACGTGTATGCGATCGAAGACCCGTCCGGCGACCAGGAGGGAAACAGGGTCAGGGATTTTGTCCGGGTCGCCTGGGTAACCCCGTAACCGTCAAACTCGCAGATAAATATTTCCTTGTTTCCCGGGGCCGTAGAGACAAAAGCGATCATGCTTTCAAAAACCCCCCGTTTCCCGGTCAGCCGGTAAACCATTTCACTGCAGAACCGATGCACGATCTTACGCAGGTCGTCTGGCCGGCCCTTGTACCGCTTTCCGAAAATCAGCTCGGACTTGAACGTGTCAAACAATCGGAACTCTATTTCCACATACTGGCCTTTAATGCTGACCCCGCCGGTAATCAGAAGCTCCGAGCCGATATCTCTCCAGTTGTCGAAATTGATGTCTGAAACGGTGATTCCTTTTGCCTGAGGATCCTCCAGGAACGCCCCCCGGTCAATTATTTTGAAATATCCGGTAAATGCCAGGGCCTCGTCGACGAGATCGGCGGCTTCAACAGCAGCCGCTTTTTCCGCCGCATCTCCGGACAGATCTTTACACACCGGCATCGCCACGGGAATTTTATTTAAAAACGGATCGCTGATATTAATATAGTCGTATTCCGCAACAGCGCACGGGATTTGAAAGCACAGGGACGCCAGCAGGACACTCCCGAGTTTAAAGATCATGTGGACCCAAAATTTTTTCATAAATCGCAGCCGTCGATTTCCTGATTGAATTTAAAATTTACTGCTGATGCAGGCCGGAAGGCGTGAACCCGAGAACCAGATGATAATAGGGAAACCCCGCCGGCAGTGGCGGCAGCGGGTTTGATTTCATGACGGTTTTATATGCGGAATTGTCAAGGTAGTCATTGCCCGACCGTTTTTCAAACCATACATCCGTGATGCTGCCGTCCGGCAAAATCTTAATAACCAGACGACTTTCCAGCCCTTTTGTCTCGCCCGCCAGTTTTTCGGAAAACACCCAGTTATTTTTCAGCCGCACCGACACTTCCGCCTGAAAAATTTCAATCTGAGTAAAATCCCGGGGATAGGAACTGCCGGAGCCCACGGAAGAAGAAGACACCTGGGACAGCTTTCCGGTCTGATTCAAAACCTCATGGCGCAAACTTTCGATCCGGTCCGAAACCGATTTGGCTTGAGTGGCTTCGGACTGTTTTTCAATGCGTTTCACCGCGTTTTCTATCACTTTTGCAGTATCAATCTGTTTTTCCGTCACCGGTTTTTTCGTTATTGGCGGTTTTTCAGGTTTCCGGGGTTTTTCCACCGCATAATCAGCGGGATTTTTTTTCTTTTGCAGGCCTTTTTTAATGGGAAGCAGCTCCGGCTCCGGCTCCAGGATGGGCGCTTGTATTGGGGTCACCGATTTTTCCACCCGGCTTTCAGCCGGCGCGGAAGGCGCAACCTTTGGATTTTCCCCCCGGGCCGGCGGCAAGGGGGTTTCCGGATTAAACGCCACAAGATCCAAATCGATAGCCGGAGGAGGCAGTTCAATTTTCCGGGAAAAGTCCCCTGGAAGATGAACCCAGGCAACCAGGATAAAAACCACCACATGGCAGAGTAACGATATGGCCGCGAAAAAGAAAAAATTCCGGACGGGGGTATCGGTATCGTAAACAATCAGAGCAGCTGGCTGTATCATTGATTTCTAAAAATTATTTTGAAAATCGCACACGCTTAAAGTTTGGCTTCGCTGGTTTCCAGGGGCAGGGTCACCATGCCGAGCTTTTTAACACCGGCTCCCTTGATTTCAGACATGACCCGGACCACCGTTCCGTAAGGAATATTTTTATCCGCTTTCAGGAAAATATTTTTCGTTGAACGGTTTTCAAAAATTTTTATCAGCTTTGCCCTTAAAAAATCGATCCCTACTTCATAATCATTAATGAGTATTTTGTTGTTGCTGTCAATGATAACGATGAGCTGGTCCTCATCGGTGGCCATGTTGTCCGTGTTCTCCGTTTCCGGCAGGGAAACATTGACGCCCTGAATCATCATGGGCGCCGTGACCATGAAAATAATCAGCAGCACCAGCATGACATCCACAAACGGCGTCACATTGATATCCGACATCAACCCGTCCTGATTGTTCCGCGAAAATGCCATGTTCAGACCTCCTGGGCCACGATCAGTTCTCTTTCAATGATATTTAAGAAGTCCGATGAAAAACTGTCCAGTTCGGATTCAATGATGCGTATTTTCTGGGTGAAATAATTAAAAGCGATCACCGCGGGAATGGCCACGGCAAGCCCTGCGGCGGTAGCCACCAGGGCTTCGGATATCCCCGGCGCAACCGCGGCGATGGTGGCGGCCCCTTTCTGAAACGCGATGCTGTGAAAGGAGTTCATGATCCCCCAGACGGTCCCGAACAGCCCGATAAACGGAGCTGTATTGCCGGTGGTGGCCAGAAACGGCACCATCTGAGTCAGACGGATGCTTTCCGAGTTGCCGGACCGGTGCAGGGCCCGCTTGACATTTTCAAACCCCTTGACCCCTTCGTCCCGGGAAATCTGTTTTTCATTCCGGTTTTCATTCCGGTCACCACTGTTTTTCGGAATCCCTTCCGTATAAATTTTCCGGAGTTCCATATAAGCGATGCGGAAGGCGCGGGCGATGGGGCTGAACTCCAGTCCTTTGGCCCGGGAATAGGCGTCGGAGAAATCCTTGGATTTCCAGAAATACTCGATAAAAAAAGCGGATTCCTGGTAGGCTTTTCTGATTTGAAAATACTTGATCAGGATAATCGCCCAGGATGCCACTGAAAATAAAAACAGCAGCAGCATCACGAACTGAACCATCATACCGGCGTTTAATATCATATGAATGACATCAAGCCTTTCCGAAACCATATGCGGGAGTCTCCCATTCCTTTAAATTATTTGAGGGTTGCTTTAAAACTCAAGACCCGTTGGGACGGTGCGCGGCCCATGAAACGCACGTCCATCAAAATTTCCCCCCCGAAATTATCTGACATCATCTGAGGTGTCAAGTGAAATGGCGGTCAAAATCTCCGGCTGTCAACGGATCAGCCGGTTTCCGGTCATCGGGAAGGCATCTTCGGACTCTTTCAATCCGCGCAAATCGGAATGCCTTCACACGCAGTCGCATGAAGGCATTTTAAAACATTTTATGTTATCTATGTTAAATTTCTGCGTGACGGATTACATCATCCCGCCCCCGCCCATCCCGCCCATTCCGCCCATGCCGCCCATTCCGCCGCCGCCAGGCATGGCCGGTTCATTCTTGTCCGGTTTTTCCGCCATCATGGCCTCGGTGGTGAGCATGAGACCCGCGACGCTTCCGGCGTTCTGCAGCGCAAACCGAACCACTTTGGTCGGGTCGATGACGCCGGCGGCGATCAGGTCTTCATAGGTGTGGGTATCCGCGTTATAACCGAAAGCGCCTTCGGAATTCTTAACTTTGTCGATCACGACAGAGCCTTCAAATCCGGCGTTATCGGCAATCTGCCGCAGAGGCGCTTCAATGGCGCGCATAACAACTTTAACGCCCAGTTTCTGTTCCGCCTTGATTTTGATTTTATCAAGCGCATCCAGGCACCGGATCAAAGCGACCCCGCCTCCCGGCACGATCCCTTCTTCCACGGCGGCCCGGGTCGCATTCAAGGCATCTTCCACGCGGGCTTTCTTTTCCTTCATTTCGGTTTCCGTGGCCGCTCCCACATTGATGACCGCGACACCGCCGATGAGTTTTGCCAGCCGTTCCTGAAGTTTTTCCCGGTCGTAATTGGAAGTGGTTTCCTCAATCTGAGCCCGGATCTGTTTGACCCGGCCTTCCAGCGCGGAGCGGGAGCCGGCGCCGTCGATAATGGTGGTGTTGTCCTTGTCGATGGTGATGCTCTTGGCATGGCCCAGATCATCCACCGTAATGTTTTCCAGCTTGATGCCCACGTCTTCGGAAATCACCTGGCCGCCGGTCAGAATCGCGACGTCTTCCAGCATGGCTTTTCTTCTGTCGCCGAATCCCGGAGCCTTGACCGCAGCCACGCTCAGGGTGCCGCGTAATTTATTGACCACCAGGGTGGCCAGGGCTTCGCCTTCGATGTCTTCGGCAATGATCAGCAAGGGACGGCCCATTTTTGAAATCTGTTCCAGGATGGGCAGCATGTCCTTCATGTTGCTGATTTTCTTTTCGTGAATCAGAATATAGGGATCGCTCAGATTCACCGACATCTTTTCAGAATCGGTGACGAAATACGGAGAAATATAGCCGCGGTCGAACTGCATGCCTTCCACGACTTCCAGGCTGGTTTCCATTGACTTGGCTTCCTCGACGGTGATAACGCCTTCCTTGCCGACTTTGTCCATGGCCTCGGCGATGATGTTGCCGATGGTTTCATCATTGTTGGCGGAAATCGTGCCGATCTGGGCGATTTCCCGCTGATCCGTGGTGGAACGGCTGATCTTGGCCAGTTCCTTTACCGCGACTTCAACCGCCTTGTCGATGCCGCGCTTGATGGACATGGGGTTGTTTCCAGCAGCCACCAGTTTCAGACCTTCCGCATAGATGGCCCGGGCCAGAACCGTCGCCGTGGTGGTTCCGTCACCGGCCATATCGCTGGTCTTGCTGGCGACTTCCTTTACCATCTGGGCGCCCATGTTTTCAAATTTATCTTCGAGTTCCATTTCCTTGGCGACGGTTACGCCGTCTTTGGTGACCGTCGGGGAACCCCATGATTTTTCAATCACGACGTTACGACCCCGGGGGCCCAGGGTAACGGCCACCGCATCGGCCAGCTGGTTGACCCCGTTAAGCATTTTTTCACGGGCCTTGGCGCCGTATTTAATTTCCTTTGCACGCATAATCAAAACCTCCAATTCTTATTTATTCAATTATTCCCAATATATCATCTTCACGCAGGATCAGATGTTCTTCGTCATTGATTTTCACTTCGCTGCCGGCATATTTTGTGAACAATACCCGATCCCCTTTTTTAACATCCAGTTCGATGAGTTTGCCGTCGTCTCCGCGTTTGCCTTTTCCCACCGCCACGACAACGCCTTCGACCGGCTTTTCTTTCGCGCTATCAGGAATAATGATTCCCCCTTTGGTCTTGGTCTCCTCTTCAACGCGTTTCACCAAAATTCGGTCCTGCAAAGGTCTGATCTTCATTTTACCCATTCTCCTTTTTTACGATTTATGAGTTTCCATTAAAATTAAAATCCATCTTGATATTACACAATCTGTTAAGATTAAGACTAATCCGCATGTTTTGATTCACAGGCTTTGCACGCGGTCGAGTCGGATTCTTTATGGACTTTCTTGTTCTTAGGTTTTTTTGCCGTTTGGGAAGCGCTGTTTGATTTATTGGCGTAATCAGTCGCATACCATCCGGATCCCTTGAGATGAAAAGCGCTCTGGGAAATCAGTTTGTGAAGCCTGCCGGAACACTGGGGACATCGGACCAAAGGCTTGTCCGACATTTTCTGCATTATTTCATGAATATGACCACATTTTTCACATTCATATTCGTAAATCGGCATCGTCTGTGTTCTCCTGTTATATTCACGATTTAAAACAACTAAATCAATCCAAAGATAGTCCATATTCGACCGTTGTCAAGGGGCCTGAAAAAAAATTTAAACCGAATTGATTTCGTGGGGCGTCAGGCGCCAATCCTTGTAAAAATCCAGCACCGGCGGCATTTCTTCAATGCGCACCCGGCTGAGAATTTCATGGGTTGCGATATGGACTCGCTTTTCCTCCGCCAGTTTTTCCTTCACCGGCGCGTCAAAATGCTGAAGAAATTTTCTGAAACGCACAATGTGAATCAGCTCATGGCAGACAATGTATACGGCAAATGCGTATAAATCCAGACGGCTGAATTTCTTCATGGCGCCGATGATGGAATGGTCCTGAAGGCAGACCTTGTAAAAATCATTCACCGGCATGTCCTGCAAATCATTTTTCTTTTTTTCCGCATACCGGATGATCTGAGCGAAATGATCATCCACGATTTCATTTTCCGTCAACTCCGCCAGGGTTTTCACATCGTAATTCAAATGCAGGAGCTGAGTGGCGGAAAATTTATAATGGATACTCACCAGTTCTTCCGCCATGGCCACCGCATTATTGACGACCCGAATCTCATCCATGCTGAAATGGGGATATTTTTTCATAAAAATGAGATTACGACCCACGCATCATGTTTTTTAAAACAAAAAATTCATCGGCCAAAAGCCTGCGGATCAAAAAACTTATGGACAATGACATTTTATTTATGTTAGAGGAAAATGTTATAATTTTCAATTCAATTATTTTCAATTAATTTCATGTTTGGAGGTGATCTTTTGGGAAGTGTAATCAAGAAAAGAAAAAAGAAAATGAGTAAACATAAGCACCGAAAGCTGCTGGCACGAACACGACACCAGCGGAATAAACGGTAATAAAGTGATTCGGAGCTCTTTCTTAAAATAAAAAAACGGGAAAAGCATCATGATTCCCTTCCATGCTTTTCCCGTTTTTTATTTTCAGTTCTTCCCTGAAGCAGAAAAGTCCTTCAGGTATCTGAGAAATTCAGAATCCGTGGACAGCACCA
>PCSG01000091.1 GCA_002772195.1 Desulfobacterales bacterium CG23_combo_of_CG06-09_8_20_14_all_51_8
AACGTACAATAATTTCAAACTCGTGAGCTCAAGCCTCAGCCGCCAGGCGAAATTCACCAGTTCTTTGCCGGCGGTGGTGGGAGTGGCCGGCTGCCCGTGGGTCCGGGACATCATGGGAACGGCTTTGTATTTCCGGGCATAGGACTCTATTTTTTCAACCACCGACGTGATGTCTTCCGCCAGTATTTTCCGGCCTTCCTTCACCATCAGGGCATAGGCCGTATTGTTGATATCGTCGGAGGTGCAGGCAAAATGCACCCATTCTTTGAAACGCGCAAGGCCCCGATCCATCAGTTCCTGTTTGATGAAATATTCCACTGCTTTGACATCATGATTGGTCTGCTTTTCAATTTCCTTGATTTTTTCCGCGTCCGTGACACCGAATTCGGAAAAAATCCCGTCCATTTTTTTTATCTCTTCGGATGTCACCGGTTCCAAGCCAAGCTCTTTCAATAAAAACTTCAGCCACTGGATTTCAACAAACACCCGGTGCCGAATCAGTCCGTATTCTGAAAATATCCGATTCAGTTCCTTGGTATGGCGATGATACCGCCCGTCCAATACCGATATGGCCTGTATGCGCTTCATAGTTCGTCCTTGTTCATCGTTTGAAAAAAATTATCCGCCGGACCCGCTATCCGGTGCGCCGAAATACGCCGTGGGCTGGGTCTCTTTGATGTATTGCCGGATTCCGGCGAGGATTCCGTCACACAAGGCATTCTGGTAGGCCGGATCGGTCAGGCGCTGGCATTCTGTCTTATTGCTGATAAACGACGTTTCAATCAGAATCGCCGGCATCTGAGCGCCGATCAGGACATAAAAAGGGGCCTGCTTGACGCCCTTGTTGTTGATGCGGTTGTATTTTGATTCCATTTTTCCACACAGCGATTTTTGCACATAGGTGGCCAGCCGGCTGGATTCATTGATTTTGGCATTCTGGAGCAGATCATTTAATATGGTCTGGAGCTCAGAGATATTTTTTTCCGAAGTGGCGTTTTCCCGGGCCGCTACGGTGATGGATTCATCATCGGCCGTCAAATTCAAAAAATAGGTTTCAATGCCGAACGCCCGCTGGTTTCTCGAGGCATTGGCGTGAATGGAAATAAACAGATCGCCTTTTTTCATGTTGGCGATGGCAGTCCGCTCTTCCAGGGTGATGTATTCATCCTTTTCCCGGGTGAAGACCACTTCACATCCCAGTTCCTTGCGGATTTTTTTCGCAAGCTTCTTGGAAATATCCAGAACCACATATTTTTCGTGGATCCCTTTGACGTAGCCGGTTGCCCCGTAATCTTTTCCGCCATGGCCGGGATCAATGACGATGCGGCGCACGCCCAGGGCCAGCTGCCGAGCGATGGAAGCCGCATTCGGCTGCTGGATGGTTTCGCCGGGGGCGGCCGCCGAGTGCGGCGATGGTTCGCCCCTGACGTCAACGACAATCCTGAAGGGATTGGGCAGGGAAAAAATATTATAGTCCTCGAAACTATTGATATCTATAACCACGCGCACTGTATCCGGCGTATACTGGCCGGCCCGGGCCGCCTGGAGCAGACTGTCATTGATGGGAATGGTTTTCTCGATGTCTCCCAGACGGCTGTTTTTTAAATCCACATAAAGGCGCTGATGGGCTTTTTCAGCGGACGGGTCTTTTTTTAAAAGATTATTTTGAAACGCCGTGGCTCGGTCCGCATCAATGACCACGCGGGTATAGTCGGGATTCGACCAGTACCGGATACCAGTGACCGTCGTCAAGCCGCAATTGTTTGCATCCTGCGGCGATGGGGAGGTATGCGTCTCAGGAGCACCTCCTGAGACAGCCGTTTTCGGGGACGCCGGCACCGGTGATTTTTCAGTGCCCGCGTCCCCGATCACGGATTGGATATCATCCTTCGACTTCACATCGGCCAGGCTCAAGGGTTCCGATGCCTTTACCGGCAATGCCGCCAGGTCCTTTGCGGCCCGGTCCCGGTATCCGCTTTGCGGATATTCCTTGAGAATGCGCTGATATAATTTTCCCGCCGCCCGGAGATCGTCACTGTTATGTGAATATCGGTATAAATCTGAATAGAGACCCCCCATCTGATACAGCCCTGCGGCGGCCCAGGGGCCGGACGGATCCTTCTCAACCGCCGCCTCGAATTTCTGGATGCAGTCGAGCCAGCAGTTCCGGTATTTCACTTTGGACGGGGTGTTTCGGAGATCTTTGGCGCAGGACTCCGCCTCGTAAAAAAGGCTCTGGGCATTGAAGCCGGGCGAGGCACAGGACCAGAAAACAGATACCATGCAACAAATGAGTAGGGTGATAAAGATTTTACTTTTCGGCATAAGCAATACCAATGGGTTATGAAAAGGGCGCCTCCCCGGATCAGAAATCATGGGGCCATTCGGAAATCCTCTTTTCCGCCCTGTTACCATCATGGATCCGACATTTCGCAGACCGGACGGGCCATAGCTCCAGCCGCTGATGGGGATACCGATCCGGAAACCGGTTCCAGAAATGCGGTGGTCATGGAACTGTCCCCGGCCTTTTCCTTGAGACTGCTCAGCACATTGAGGGCCTCAAGGGGTGTCATGGACGAGATATCCATGCCGCGCAGTTTTTCCATGATCACCTGTTCCGGCGGCCGGAACAGACTCAGCTGTTCATAAACGGCGTCCGTTGATTTTTTCCGGCCGCTGGCTCCAGCCCGGCGATCCAGCACATGGCCGGTGGTTTCAATATTGGATAATACTTTTTTGGCCCGGCGGATGACGGTTTCGGGGATTCCGGCCAGACGCGCCACCTGGATGCCATAGCTGCGATTGGTCCCGCCTTCCACTAATTTGTGCAGGAAAATGATTTCATCGTTCCACTCTTTGACGGCAATGTTGAAATTCTTCACCCGCGGCTTGACGCCGGCCATATCCGTCAGTTCATGATAATGGGTGGCAAACAGGGTTTTCACCCCGGCCCCGCGCAGATCATGCAGAAATTCCGCCACGGCCCAGGCGATGCTGAGCCCATCGAAGGTGCTGGTCCCCCGTCCGATTTCATCCATCACCACCAGGCTGGCCGGAGATGAATTGTGAAGAATATTGGCGGTTTCCTCCATTTCCACCATAAACGTGCTCTGGCCCTGGGACAGGTTGTCCAAGGCCCCGACCCGGGTGAAAATACGGTCGGTGATGGAGATGGACGCCGCGCCCGCTGGAACAAACGATCCGGCCTGGGCCATGATCACCATCAGGGCGACCTGGCGCAGCACCGTTGATTTTCCGGCCATATTGGGGCCGGTAATGATCAGCACCTGATGCTCCCGGTTGTCCAGATGAATGGTATTGGGCACATACCGTCCGCCTGAGAGCAGCTTTTCCACCACAGGATGCCGTCCGTCTTCTATGTGAAGGACGCCGTCCGTGGTGATTTTCGGACGGACATAATCGTTTAAGGCGGCTACGTCCGCAAATCCCAACAGACAATCTAAGGTCGCGATAAATTGGGAAGCGGCCATGATGGCGGCATTCTGTTCCACCACCCGGGCCCGGATCTCGGAAAACAGCTCATATTCCAGGGCCGCGCGTCTTTCTTCCGCCCCCAGGACCCGGGTTTCAAAATTTTTCAGATCATCGGTGATATATCTTTCGGCGTTCACCAGGGTCTGTTTCCGGACATAGTGCGGCGGCACGGATTTGGCCCCGGCTTTCGAAACTTCAATATAATAGCCGAATACCTTGTTGTATCGGACTTTCAGGGTATTGATGCCGGTGGCCTGACGTTCTTTGACCTCCAGCTCCGCCAGCCAGGTTTTGGCGTCTCTGGAAATCCGGATCAGTTCATCGAGTTCCGCGTTGTATCCGCGTCGGATCATCCCGCCTTCGTTGACCATTGGGGGCGGGTCCTCCACAATGGCGCGGTCGATGAGGGCTGCGGTCTGCGCCAGAATATCATCACTGGAGAGGCCCCACTGAAACAATGCCGATCCCAGCGTTTTAAGTTCCCGGTTGATCTCCGGCAGCATGAGAATCGACTGTTTTAAGGCCTGAAGATCCCGGGCATTGGAATATCCCATGGAAATCCTGCCGGCCAGCCGTTCCATGTCGGCCACGGATTTTAAATGATCCCGGATGGATTTTCGGGCGGCCATCGCGTCTTTGGCTTCTTCCACCGCATCCAGGCGGGCCGTGATTTCACCTTCATCCACCAGGGGATAGCGCAGCCATTTTTTCAAAAGCCGGCCGCCCATAGCCGTGATCGTGGCATCCATGACGCCGAGCAGCGTGCCCTGACGGGAACCGGATGCGAGATTTTTAAAAATTTCCAGGTTCCGGAAGCTGACCGCGTCAATGAGCAGGCACTGATCCAGCGCAACCGCTTCCAGACCGGTGATGTGCCTGATTTCCTGTTTCTGGGCGTCCTGGACATAAAAAAGAAGGGCACCGGCCGCACAGATACCGCTATGAAGGTCTTCGCATCCAAACCCTTCCAGACTCCGCGTGGCGAAGCGGCCCAGCAGACGGTCCCGGGCCTCCGGATACGAAAAAATTCGATCCGGCAGAAACGTCACCGCCACCCCGGCAAAAGCATCCAGAAAAGAAGAAAAAAACGCATCGGTTTTCACTGATTCCGCGAGAATAATCTCATGGGGCCCGATTTTACGGGCTTCTTCCAGAAGAGCAGCGGTGCTGTCAGTTTCCGCCACCCGAAAGGTGCCGGTGGACAAGTCCAGACAGGAAAGACCGAAGGCGTCTTTATACGCCGCCACCCCTATGATAAAATTATGGGATTTTTCGTCCAGAAGCGCGTCATTGATCACCATGCCGGGAGTGACCACCCGCACCACATCCCGCCGGACCAGCCCCTTGGCCTGGGCCGCATCTTCGGTCTGTTCGCAGACAGCGACCTTGAATCCCCGGTCAATAAGCCGGGAGATATAGCCTTCCGCCGCCTTGACAGGGACCCCGCACATGGGGACCGCATCGTCATTATTCTTGTTCCGGGCGGTCAGGGCGATTTCCAGTTCCCGGGAGGCGATTTTCGCATCCTCCAGAAACATTTCATAAAAATCCCCCATCCGGTAAAACAGGATATAATCCGCATACTGGTCTTTGATGGCCAGATACTGCTGCATCATCGGGGTGATTCGGGACTGGGTCATGGACAATTATTTTTCAGCGCTGGAATATGCGTGATCAATGCATGCGTCAGATTAATACGTCAGAGGATCCGGCAACCATTGCCGGTTCCGGGGCATTCACCGCGTCGTTATCGGCTACGGCCATCTGCCGGGACGCCAGGGCCGACTCCAGATCAGCGATCTGTTTTCGCGCCCCGTTCAGTTCTTCATTTAATTTACGAAGGGACTTTCGGGCCACAAACCTTTCGGAAAGACTGCTGAAATAGGAAACCAGGAGCCCCGTCAGAAAAAAAATCAGAAAATACAGGATCACCTGGAACTCCGGCATCTGGTAGGTGCCGACTCCATAATCAAGCACAATTCCATGCTTATCCATAAAAAACGGCCGGTTCTGCCAAAAAACAACCCCGAGCAGAATCAGCAGAATCAGCCAAAAACCCAATTTCACCTTTCTCATCGGCATGTCTCTATCTTCAGGTTCATGAAAAATCTTGATGAAACCGCAACCCCTGATTTGTAATTTTTTATACTGACGTTTTTAATTTCAAACTTCAACCGTTTTTTCGCATATGTCTCGCGGCATGGCCTCGCGTCCCTTCAGGTGGGAACGCCCAGCGGGACGATTTGCGCATTTCCCCAGAAACCCGCTTTTTCGCCGGCGATGATCACCATGCCGTCCACCCCGTCAATGCGTCTGCCGAAATCAATGGCCGCCTGAATTGCTTTTTCCGATGACACGTGATTGCAGATGGCGGTGGCCGCGGCATCGGCGATGGCGCCGGAATGCGAGACAACGCACACCGCATCCGCCTTCCCGGCGCTATAGGAATGGCCGATGGTGGCTGATGATGTGCACACGGCGATGGGCGCTCCCGGAGAATCAATGCGGATTCCGAAGCGCATGGAAAGCGGCGATTTTCCCGCAAAAACGGCATAGGTGAAAGGCCGGTTTAACTGCATAAAAATATCACCGCCGTTTTCCACGATGATTTCCCCTGAAAATCGCAGCAGCTCCCTGCCCACGGATTCCGCCACCGCGCCGGCCACTGCCGCCATGGGCCCGACACCGGCTCGCACCCCGGCCTCTGCCATTTCCCGGACAATTTCAGGGACCGGCCCTTCGATGACCCAGGGAGCGAGGACTTTTAAAAAACCAGGATAATCCCTGATATAGGATTCGATGTATCCCCTGATTTTAAACACATGGACCTGTGCCTCATTCTTAATGGGACGTTCCGCGCAGATCCACAAATCCGTCTCCCGGACCGTCACACCGAAGGATACCAGTCCGGCAGGGCTTATCCAATCACGGTATTTTCGTCTCTCATACATGGCGCATGATTTTTTTCAAAAAAGCCCCCGACCGGCGGGCAATCAGAGAGTGACCGGTTGCGGACGCTCGGCTTTGGGAAATTGTCTTAAAAAATACTGGTCCGTCATGCCTGAAATAAAATCCCGGGCGATTTCTTCCGGGAGGTGGGCCGCCATGTAGGCTTCGGACATACCGTCAATAAAATTTTTAAAAACCGGGGAAGACTGCCTGCTGTGTCTTATGTCCTCAATAAACCGGAAAAACAGCTCCCGGTAAAGACCTTTGATGCGGTGCTGCTCTTTTTTGATGGTCGGATTCATGTAAATCCGTTCATAATTAAACTGCTTTAAGATTTTCAAGGCGTCCGACACTTCCGGACAGAATGAAATATAGGGTTTCCCATAACTGTTTAAAATAATATCCGTGACCAGGGCGTAAACAATTTTACCGTTGGTATCCCCCAGACAGGTCACGCTTTTTTCCGGCAGGTCCGACCGCCGCACAAGCCCCAGCCGGATGGCGTCTTCAATGTCCCTGCCGACGTAACTGACCGTATCTGAAAACCGCACCACGCACCCTTCCAGTGTCATGGGCAGGAGGGGAACATCACTTTCGGATTTTTTCCGGACGATTTCCGCATCATGATCCGCAAAGGTTTTCCCATGAGCCGGCGCCACCCGCAGGTTGTGAATTTCGCCGTCATGACAAAGGATGCCGTCCAAGGTCTGGAGGCATAAATTCCACCCCCGGCCCTTGCGTTCCACTTTTTCCAGAAACTGTACGCTCTGAACATTGTGATGGAACTGACCGATATTGAAAGACCCGCATATTTCCGACAATATTCTTTCCCCGTCATGACCGAAGGGGGGATGCCCGATATCGTGGCCGATGGCGACCGCCTCGATCAGGTCTTCATTCAAGCCAAGAAACCGGCCGATAGTGCGCGCCACCCGGGAAACCAATTGCACGTGGAGCATGCGGTGGGTGATATGGTCGTTTCTGACCAGATAAAACACCTGGGTTTTGTCGATATACCGGGTATAGGCCATGGAATGCAGAATCCGGTCCACATCCACGGCAAAGCCC
>PCSG01000415.1:0-1507 GCA_002772195.1 Desulfobacterales bacterium CG23_combo_of_CG06-09_8_20_14_all_51_8
CGCCAGAATTTTTGCCACCGCCGCCATGTCTTCGCTGTTGAATTCCATGCCGCGATTTGCGATGGCGACAATTTTTTCTTCAGCTTCCGGCGACGGATAACGAATGATTTTCATGAACCATTTCCTGAAATACAATTTTAATATAAATTATGTTTATGATAAACCCGCAGACATGTCAATGATACTCTCATGAGGTACCTCACTGGGTCCTCTCATGGCCGGTACCTGTTACAATATTAATTATTTTGAGCATAACCCCACATCATTAAGTTGACTTCCCGTTTTTTTTGTCATATTTGATTTTTCAATTTGCACGTCAAACAAACTCTTTACAGCATTATGGGAGGAAGTAAATGTCTGAAAACAGAATCTATAATTTTAATGCCGGTCCCGCAGTCCTGCCGCTTCCGGTCCTTCAGGAAATCCAGGCCTCTTTTCTGAATTTCAACTCCAGCGGCATGTCCATCACGGAAATCAGCCATCGCTCATCCTGGTTTGACGATGTCATCAATGACGCAGTGACAAGGACAAAGCGCCTGCTGGGGCTGGATGACAAATTTCACGTGCTTTTTCTCGGCGGCGGGACCAGCCTGCAGTTTGCCATGATCCCCATGAACCTGCTGGGCGACGGGGACAGCGCGGATTACGTCAACACCGGCACCTGGTCCACCAAGGCCATCAAGGAAGCCAAAATTCTTAAGAAATCCCACAAAGTGGTGGCATCCTCCGAAGATCGTAATTTCGCCTACATTCCCAAAAATATCAAATTCAACAAAGATGCGGTTTACGCCCACATCACCTCCAACAACACCATCAAGGGAACCCAGTGGGCTCAGTTTCCAGATACCGGCGGCGTTCCCCTGATCGCGGACATGTCGTCTGATTTCATGTCCCGGCCTTTTGACGCAAGCAAATTCGGACTGATTTATGCCGGGGCCCAGAAAAATATCGGACCGGCCGGTGTCTGCATGGTAATCATCCGGGACGACATGCTGAAGCGCTGCCCGGATAACCTGCCGTCCATGCTCAGTTATAAAATCCACGCGGACAAAAATTCCATGTACAACACACCTCCCTGCTTTTCCGTCTACTGCATTCAACTCGTGATGAAGTGGCTGGAGGAAACCGTGGGTGGACTTTCGGCTATGGAAACGATCAACCGGAAAAAAGGCGCCCTGCTCTATGATTTCATGGATGCTTCCGGTTTCTATAAGGGAACCGCGGACAAGGACAGCCGGTCTCTCATGAACGTAACGTTCCGCCTGCCCAGTGAAGACCTGGAAAAGCTGTTTGTCAAGCAGGCCACGGAAAACGGCATGGGCGGCTTAAAAGGCCACCGGTCCGTAGGCGGCTGCCGGGCCTCGATTTACAACGCTATGCCAGTGGAGGGCGTCAAGGCATTGGTGGATTTCATGAAGGCGTTTGAAAAGAAGAACGGATAACCCTGTTAGTTCGGGAAGGTCAGCGGCATTTTGGACAATGCCCCCGGCCCGACCAAAAACATCCC
>PCSG01000415.1:1547-3225 GCA_002772195.1 Desulfobacterales bacterium CG23_combo_of_CG06-09_8_20_14_all_51_8
ATCGTTTTATCGGCCATCCTCTTTTTTTTCGGACATGCCTGCGCACAGGAATCGGCAGCGCCTGATCCGCTTCCAGGCTATAATGATTTCGTAAAAACCCATTCTTTCCCCTATGCCGTATCTGCGGAAAAATTATCGGAGCTGAAAGAAAATTATTCCTCTCTGACGATTGGGCTTAATCCGTCCCAGATCAAGGCGATTCTGGGGGAACCCGACTATGCGGAATCCCTTTTTTCAAAAGCCGAAGAACCGGGTTTTCTCGGAACCGCCTGGACCTATGTGCTTGAAAAAACCGATCCCCGCCTGACCAATGTAAAAACCGACACATCCATCCAGGTATTTTTTAACAAGGACGGAAACGTCCAGTGGATCGTTTCAAACACGGCAGGTTTGGACCCCATCGGGACTCCGCAAGCCCTTCCCCGCCAGGCGGACTAATGTCTCCGAGTGAAGACGCCGGGCTTGTTTATTCCATATTCCTTACCTGAACAAATCACGGAATCGTCGGCGTCCCCGCGAACTTCGGTTCATGCAGGGGCAGCAGAATATCGGCCATGTCCCGGACCTTGACCATGATATCATAGGCCTCATAGACATTGACATGGGTGCCCGGGGGAATCACGTCCATTTCCATGGCAGTGACCTCCTTGGGCGGGAAAAAATTTTCCATGATCACACAGAACCCCGTAATCACCGCCTTTCCTTTGTCTGTATCGATGATGACGCTCATCCCGCCGTCCGTGTGCACCGGCGTATGCATAACCCGGATGCCCGGCGTGATTTCCGTGTTTGCGTCCACGCTGATGATCTGACCGTTGGCTTCCACATCCTCGATATAGTCCGCCATATACCGGAAATCCAGGGGATGGGGATTGTGAATCCGCTCAAGCTCCCGGCGATGCACATAAAATAAGGCATTTGCGCACTTATAATCATTTTCGCAGTGATCATTGTGAAGATGGGTATGAATCACGATGTCAATATCCTCCGGCGCGAGATTCCATTGGGCCAGTCCGTCTTCAAAGGTGTAAATCTTTCCGCCGATGGCCTGTTCCCGGTCTTCGGAGATGATGGGAGCCATTTCCCCCGTGTCCACCAGAATCTTTTTGTCTCCGCCTTCGATATACCAGCAGTAAATGGGAATGGTGTATTTTTTGCCGTAATCATGCTGATAAGTCATCATTCCCTTGTCAAAAATTTTCGTGCCCATGACAATGGGGTGAATTTTAAATCGGCTCATCGCTTTTTCCTGTTATTCAATACAAAAAGTTTAAATCTCCCGTGAAAAAAGGCACTCCGGATGGAACCGGGAGCGCCCTTTTTTTCAAACCAGATATGGTATGCTTAGATAACCGTCACATCAACCGCAGCAGGCCCTTTTTGTCCCTGCTCGATGGTGAACGTGACTTTATCGCCATCATTAAGTGTTTTAAACCCGTCAGACTTGATTCCTGAAAAGTGAACAAACACATCAGTTCCATCTTCACTTTCAATAAACCCATACCCTTTTTTTTCATTAAACCACTTGACAGTCCCATTTGCCATCGATAACACCCTCCTTGCTTTTACTGATAAAAAGTTCTCTTTGTTTTCCACTTTCGGGCGCCACGCTGAAAATGGTGCTGTCCCGGAAAGTTAACGGCGTAACTCATTACGACCATTTAAATTTTAAAAATTT
>PCSG01000257.1:0-3471 GCA_002772195.1 Desulfobacterales bacterium CG23_combo_of_CG06-09_8_20_14_all_51_8
TGGCAAAATCCAACTGAATTTTGTGACCATAGACTTTAAAATAATTTTTATTAATAATATAAATATGTTAGAAAATAGCCTCAACAGAAAAGCAACGGTCATCAATAAACTCGGCCTTCACGCCCGGCTGGCGGCCATGATCGCCAATCTGGCCATAACCGCCCGATCAGAGATCCGGCTGGCCAAAGACAACGAGCAGGTGGACGCATCCAGCATCATCGACATCCTGTCCCTGGCCTGCGCCAAGGGCGCCGAGGTTTCGCTGACGGCCGACCATCCGGAAGATGTCCACATTCTTGATGAAATCATCCATTTGTTTGAAACCGGTTTTGGGGAGTAGAAAGTCCTAATGCCATCGAAAACCACGGAAATCATTCTCAAGGGAATCGCGAGCGCGCCGGGAATCTGCATCGGCAAGGCCTATCTGGTGGACAAGGAAGGCGTTGATGTGGTTGAAAAATACGCCATCACCGACGACAAAGTCAAAAATGAAGTCAACCGTTTTAAAAGCGCGGTCACCCGAGCCAGAAACGAGCTGAGCGATATCATCAAGGGCGTATCCGAAGAACTTCGCCAGCATGCGGGAATACTTGAAACCCATCTCATTCTGCTCAAGGACAAGATGCTCTATGGGAAAGCCATCGACATCATCAAAACCGAACTGGTGAACGCGGAGTGGGCCCTCAGGGAGGCCACCACTCAGGCCAAATCCATGTTCAACGACATCGCTGATCCCTATCTCAAATCCCGCTCCACGGACATCGAGCATGTTTCCGAGCGCATCATGCGAAATCTCGTGGGCTGCAAGGATGTCAATATCTCCACCATCGACAAGCGGGTGATTCTGGTGGCCCACAGCCTATCGCCTGCGGAAACCAGCCAGATCCAGCTTGAAAAAATCATGGGATTTATCACCGACCGCGGCGGAAAGGCTTCTCATACCAGCATTATCGCCCGGACCCTTGAAATCCCGGCGGTTATGGGGCTGGATCATGCCACCCGAGTCATTAAAAACGACAGCATCATCATTGTCGACGGCTCCGAAGGCCTCGTCATCGTGGATCCGGAAGAAGAAACCCTGATCAAATATGACGAACTGAGCAAAAAATACGCCCTTCGCAAGGCCGACATCCTCCGGAAAAGCGATCTACCGGCCAAAAGTGCGGACGGCCATTTGTTCACCATCATGGGCAATATTGAACTGCCCGAGGAAATCGTGGCCGTGAAAGATCATGGCGGCGAAGGTATCGGCCTATTTCGCACCGAATTTCTCTATATGGGCCGCATGAGCTTTCCCGATGAACAGGAACTGTTTCATCAGTACCGGGAAGTGGCCGAGCTCATGGCGCCGGACCCGGTGATCATCCGCACCTTAGACATCAACGGGGACAAGGCCATCTCCGGCATCGCCGCGCCGGAAGAGACCAATCCGGCCCTGGGGCTCCGGGCCATCCGCTTCTGCCTGAAAAAGCCGGAAATATTCAAGACCCAGTTGCGGGCCATTCTGCGGGCCGCCGCCTACGGCAATGTCAAGCTTCTGCTGCCCATGATTTCCGGATGCGAAGAGGTTCGTCAGTCCTTTAAGATCATCGATGAGGTCGCGGCCTCCCTTGAAAAAGACGCCCTGCCCTATAACCGGAAAATTGAAATCGGCGCCATGATCGAAATTCCGTCCGCGGCCATCATGGCCGACGCCCTGGCCGACCTGGTGGATTTTTTCAGCATCGGCACCAACGATCTGGTGCAGTACACCCTTGCCATTGACCGGGTGAACCGTCATGTGGCCTATCTTTACAACCCTTTGCACCCGGCGGTCCTCCGGTTGATCAAGCAGGTGGTGGATACGGCGAAAAAGAAACATATCAGAACCTTCATGTGCGGCGAAATGGCGTCGGAAATCATCAACCTTCCCATTCTCCTGGGCCTGGGCATAGACGCCTTCAGCATGGCCCCCCAGTCCATCCCCGCCATTAAAAACATGATCCGGAAAATCAGCGTCAAAGGGGCCCGGACGTTTATGAAAGACGTGTTAAAAAAGACATCCGCCCTGGATATCGTTCAACTGGTCACCGACACCTATGGGGATATTCTCTCAAACGGAATCCATGATCAGAAATGACCCCCTCATAATGGACATCAGCGTTGCTTTCTCGGCGCGGAGATAATCTTTTAATGGACAACAGCCCGATTAAAATCGTCGCCAAAAACCGCAAAGCCTGGCATGACTATACCATCGACGAAGAAATCGAAGCCGGAATGGTGCTCTTGGGCACCGAGGTCAAGGCCCTGCGCTCAGGCATGGCTAGCCTAAAGGATTCATACGGAAAAATTCAGAACGGTGAACTGTTTGTGTATCAGATGCATATCAGCCCTTACCCGTTCGCCTATTATGGCAACCATGATCCCTTGCGCACCCGAAAACTCCTGCTCCATCAATCAGAGCTCAAACGGCTGGATGCGAAAATCCGAACCAAAGGCATTTCCGTAATTCCCTTAAAAGTCTATTTTAAGGGCGGCAAGGCCAAAATGACCATCGGCCTTGCAAAAGGCAAGCACAATTACGACAAACGGGAGGCGATCAAATCCAGGGAAATGGACCGGGAGATGGACCGGATTAAAAAACGGAACTATTAACATGGGGATGGTCGATCATGATGAAAAAAAATTATCATTTCAATCAGTTTTCAGGTCTCATATCCTCAAAATCAATAATTCCGCTCTCGCTCCTGTTCACTCTGTTGATCATCGCCGGCTGCCAGTCATCCCCGGCCCCCCACCCCTACCAGGCCCCGGAGAACGCGACCCCGGCTTCCGGACGACCCCTTGTGTTCCTGTCCGCCTCTGATCTGGCGGACGGCATTCGATCCGGCGCCTTCTCCTCCTATGACGTGGTTTCAGCGCATATCCGCCACATTCACAAGTACAACCCTGACCTCAACGCCATTGTCGTCATGGATGAAGCGGCGGCCCTGGAACGGGCCCGGCAGGCGGACGAGGCCCTTGCCAGAGGAGAATACTGGGGCCTGCTGCACGGGGTTCCGGTCAGCATCAAAGACCTTTTTGCCGTAAAAGACACGCGCATCACCAATGCTTTTCCGCCCCTCGCCGACCAGGTGACCGATTTTGACGCGACCGTGGTCAAGCGCCTCAAAGACGCCGGGGCCATCATCCTGGGGATCACCAACATGCCGGTGATGGGCATGGATGTTCAGACCAATAATCCGATCTACGGCCGGACCAATAACCCCTGGGATCTGTCCCGGACACCGGGCGGGAGCACCGGGGGCGGTGCGGCGGTGGTGGCTTCGGGCATGTCCCCCCTGACCATCGGCAGCGATCTTGCCGGTTCCATCCGGGTTCCGGCTGCTTTTTGCGGCATTTACGGCTTCAAACCCACTGAAAATCTTGTTTCCGGGTACGGTGTTTTTCCGGGAACCAATCAAATCACCGGCGGCGTCCAAAGAAGGTCGA